>JAFSYV010000125.1 GCA_017443585.1 Lentisphaeria bacterium
AGGTCTCGGCCGAAGAATATCATATTTCCGAAGAGTGGAAGCCGGTCAAAAACGGCCGACTGCCGAAATACTGGGCGACGGCTCCTTCCGGCAAGGTCAAGTACCGTCTGAAAGACGGCGTCCTGACCGTCTTCAACGACAACCCCCACCGGAACGCTTCCGCCTGGAGCCGGCGGCCCGCCTTCGCCCTGAAGTCCGCCAACGACAAGGTGACGCTGCACGTTTCGGTTTCCGGGAAAGGCAAGGTCCAGATCGGCAGCGGCCTCTACGCCGGGCCGAAATGGGTCGTCAACCGCCACGAGCGGAAAGTGTACGATCTTGGGGAGGAACCCCTGAAACTCAGCCTTACCTACGGCCCCGATGCGGACTTTCTGCGGGGCGTGGACAATTTCACCGTTTCGGTCGTCCTGCGCGGCGTGGGTGAAATGCACATCCACGACGTGAAGGTCCGGCTGGAACACCGCTGAGTTTCTTCCTCCCGGAAAGAACTTACTCCGGGGGGAAGGGCTTGAAAACCCGCTTCCAGAGCTCTTCGCAGCGCCCGCAATGGGTGCAGTCGGCGGCGCAGGCTCCGGGAAGTTCGTCGAAAGCGCCGAAGGCGTCGTTGTCCACATAGCCCTTTTTCGCGAAAAGGGTGGAAAAGTTGGGCTCCATCAGCGACGCCAGATCCCCGGAAAACTTCCGCCGGGCGTAGGATGCGATGACCTTCCGGGGGGAGTCGTGCTGACGCGTGGCGATCTTGACGAAATCCGCAAGTTCGTCGTAAAGCCCCAGGTCTTCGGGCCGGATCCAGCTGCTCTTGAGGAAGTCGCCGAAGCAGGCGGGATCCTGATAGTGGGCCATGCAGAAGGTCGTCAGCCCTTCGGGCAGGTTGCGGCGCTGATAGGCCTCCTTCTGGTGGGCCACCAGATTGTCGTGGAAGGTCTGGGCGGGGCAGCTTTGCAGGCAGCCGCTGTTGGCCAGGATCCCCATCTTCTTGCCGCGGGCGTCGGCCCAGCGCCGGAAGCGCTGCGCCGTCTCCAAGTCTCGCTGGAGGTCCCGCCGGAGATAAAAGCTGTCGAAGAGGTCCCCCAGAAACTCCAGCGCAAGGGTGCTGTCGAGCCTCATGTTCACCGAGGCCCGGAGTTCGATCTCCGGAAACTCCCGGCGCATGACCCCGGCGAGAAAGGGGGAAGTCGTGGTGATGACCGCGGGCCGCAGGCCCCGTGAATCGAGGTACGCCACGACATTGCGGCACTCCCGGACCAGATGGTCCGAAACCGCTTCGGCCCCGTAGCAGTTGGCGTTGAAAAGCAGATCCAGCCGGATCCCCATTCCCGCCAGCTCGCCCAGCTCGTATTCCAGACGCTCCTGAGCCTCCCAGTCGGTGAGCGGCATACCGGGCCGCCCCGAGGGGGTGTTGCTCCAGGCGAAATAGACTTCGTCCACACTTTCCCGGTGATCGGCGACGATCTCGTGAAAGAATTCGCCGTTCCGCGGCTCCTGATAGCCGACGGCCAATTTTGCGCCCATGACTCTTTCTCCCTTTTTCGAAAACGGTTCTTTCCCGATAAAATAACTTGCTTTTTCCGACTTTTCAATGTAAATTATGAAAAAATCAGTAAAATCAAGCGAAGGAGAGCCGTTCGATGACCGTTATTCCCGATGATCCCCACGAAGCCGCCTTGTGGGTCAAGAAGCGCGGACTTGAGGTAGGCGCCGATCTGGTGGGCATCGCCCCCATGACCCGGTGGGAGGGCGCGCCCAAGCAGATGGACCCCCGCTACATCATGCCCGAGGCGAAGTCCTGCATCGGGCTCGCCTTCCGTGTGCTCCGTGGCAGTCTGCGGGGCATCGAGGAGGGGACCTTCTTCAGCAATTACTCCGGCATGGGCTACGGCGGGATCACCTACATCTTCATGCCCATCGCCGTCAACACCCTCGCCCGCGAGATCGAAGACAACGGCTACGAAGCATTTCCCATGGGCCACCAGAGCGACTGGCGCGCCATCGACAACGAGGGGAACTTGCGCAAGGGCTTCAGCAAGCCCGTGGCTCCGGGGAAACCCGCTCCGGACATCATGGTCCACCTGCGCATCGCAGGCTACCTTTGCGGCTTGGGGGAGATCGGCTGGAGCAAAATGCTCATCACGCCGGAATTCGGCCCCGCCGTGCGCATCGGGCTGATCTTCACCGAAATGGAGCTGGAGCCGGATCCCATCTACGAAGGGCCCAAACTCTGCAACAGGTGCATGGCCTGCGTCCGCGCCTGCCCCGGCCACAGCATCAGCGCCACCAAGTCCATCAAGGTCAAAGTCTGCGGCCACGACCTCGAATGGGGCGAGATCGACACCGAAGGGTGCGACCTGGCCTTCCGGGGCGCGGAAGAGGGCCCCGGCCACTACATGAAGAACTCCGACAACTACCGGCCCAATCCCATTTCGCCCTTCTACCAGGCTCCGCCCAAGGTCTACAACGCGGGCAAGGCGGTCTGCGGCGCGGGCGGCTGCACACGGGCCTGCATCGCAAGTCTTGAAGCGCGGGGGGTGCTCACCCACAAGATGCGCAAGCCCTTCCGCCGCTACAAGCCGTGGAAGGTGGACTGGAGCCACTACGAGGAGGAGATCAGGGACCTCCCCGCCGGGACCGTCGGCATCAACACAAAACTCGATACGGACTGAAGCCGCACATCGGGCTTTGCAGGGCCCGCGTTTCGTCGAGTTCGAATAAAGAAAAGATTCAAGGAGGATCATTATGGAACCTGTCCGTACAGGCATCATCGGCGTCGGGATCATGGGGACAAGTCACTTGAGGATGCTCAAGGCCCAGCCGGAGCATTTCACGGTGACGGCGCTCTGCGACACGAATCCGGAACGTTTCAAAATTCCCGAAGCGGAGGGGATCCCCCACTTCGAAGACTACCGGGAACTGCTGGATTCCGGGCTCTGCGAACTGGTCGCCGTGGCCACGCCCCACCCCTGCCACAGCAGGATCGCCAGGGCGGCGCTGGCCAAAGGACTGCACGTTCTCTGCGAAAAGCCTCTGGCGGACACCGTCGCCAAGGCCGATGCTCTCGTCGCGGCGGCAAAGCGCTCCGGCAAGGTCTTCGCCACCAACTTCGGCATGAGGACCTATCCTTTGAACAAACTCATCAAATCCCTCATCGACGAAGGACGGCTGGGGAAGATTTTGCGGGCGGACTTCGTCTGCACCAACTGGATGCGCAGTCAGGGCTACTACGACATGCAGTCCTGGCGGGGCAGCTGGAAAGGGGAAGGGGGCGGCGTGCTCATGAATCAGGCCCCCCACAATCTGGACCTGCTCTACTGGTGGTTCGGCGAGATGGAAAGCGTCCGGGGCCACCTGACCACCCGGTTCCACAAGATCGAAACGGAAGACGAGGTCGAAGCGGTCTTCATCACGAAGAACGGGCACTTCCCGGTGCGCTTCTACGCCAACACGGGCGAAGCCCCCGGCATCGACCGCATGGAGATCGTGGGGGAAAAGGGGACGCTGATCCGAGAGGAGGGCAAACTCATCTTCCGCGAGCTGAAGAAAACGGTCCCGGAACTGCTGGGAGGCCCGGATGCCTTCCCCAAGAGCGAGACCGAAGACGTGGACGTGCCCATCCCCGAGCAGAGCGCCGCACCCGTGGTCGCGGGCGAAAAGACCAAGTCCGGCGGCTACAACTCCGCCAAGGCGGGCGCCCCCTTCATCTGGGAAAACGTGGCCTCGGCGGTGCGGGAGGGGACTCCCCTCTACGTTCCCGGCGTCCAGGGCTGGGCGGCGGTGGAGTTCGCCAACGCCATCACGCTCTCGCACTTCACCAACAGCACGGTGAAGTTCCCCGTGGACCGGAAAGCCTACGACGCCCTCTTGCGTGAACTCAAACAGGGAAAGAAAGGACTGATCTGAAATGAAAGTCAAACGCATCATCTTCATCGGCGCCCACCCGGACGACGCGGACATCCTCTGCGGCGGCACCGCCAACAAGCTGACCCGTGCGGGACACGTGGTGAAGTTCGTTTCCGCCACCAACGGCGATACGGGGCACTTCCGGCTTTCCCGCGAGGAAACCGCCCGGATCCGCCGCGAGGAGGCCCTCGCCGCGGGCCGGAAGAACGGCCTTTGCGAATATCAGGTGCTGGACCACGGCTGCGGGCTCGAAGCGAACATCGGGAACCGCAGGGAGATCATGCGGATCATCCGCCGCTTCAACCCCGATCTGGTCATCACCCACCGGCTCTGCGACTACCATCCGGACCACCGGGCCACGGCCCAGCTGGTGCTGGACTGCGCCTACACCTGCATGGTGCCCCACTTCTGCGAGGACACGCCCATTCCCGACCAGATCCCCGTCTTCGCCCATAGCTATGACCGTTTCCAGGATCCTCGGCCCCACCGGCCCGACGCGGCCATCGAGATCGACTCCATCATGGAGGCCAAGCTGGCCGCCATGGACTGCCACAAGTCCCAGTTCTACGAATGGCTCCCCTGGGCGGACGGGATGAAGGATTTCGACGTGACCAAGCTCAACGACGAAGAGCGCAAACAGCATCTGATGAAGTGGAACCAGCGTTTCCGCGCCGCCGCCGACAGCGCCCGCGAAGTCTTGAAGCGCGTCCACGGCGAGGAGCTGGGGTCGAAGATCGTTTACGCGGAAACCTTCGAGCAGTCGGCCTACTCCCGCCAGCTGCCGGTGGAGGAATTTCAAAAATTGCTCGAGCCGTGATCCTTCGGCGGATACGGACGCAGTCGCGGGAGAAACAAGATGCAGTTGGGACAGTTCAAGTCCCCGCGGAGGAAATTGTGGCGGATCGCCGACACGGGTCTTCTCGTCCGCAAGGTGAGGAGCGGCGAAGCGCCGTGGGAGGATTCCATGGAGCTTTCCGGGCGGCGGATGTCGGTTTACGTCCGGTACGGCGTCGCCCCCGGCGGGGCTTTGAGCTTCGCGTGGACGGGGACCTGGATCCCCCTGCGGACGATCCCCGTGGAAACCTGCGGGGCCAATTTTCAGGCCTCGTGCACCCTCGAAGAACTGCCGGGTCTCCTCGCGGACGGCGAAAAACTTGCCGAATCCCCCTGCGAATTCCGCTTCGACGGTATTTTACATGTCTTCAGCACCACTCCCGAGGGGATGCAAATTATCCGGTCGGTCTTCGCCTCGCCGGAAAGCATCTGCGCCCTTCAGCACATCCGCGTCGTCAACGGCTCGGGAAAGCCCCGTGAGATCACCCTTTCCCCCGGCGCGGAGTTCCCCGCGGGGGAGGGGGGCCGGGGCGTCTATCCGGTATCGGCTTCGCTGTACCTCAGCCGGGGCCCCCGTGTTCTCGCCCCCGGAGAAGAGGCGGAATACACGCTGACTTTCTGCGCCCGCACGGCAGACCAGACGCTCCCCCGGCCCGACGGACGGGCGGACATGTACGCCCGGTACGCCCGCGTCGCGGAGCTGACGGCCCCGCTCCAGCTCCGCACTGGCGTCCCCGAGATCGACAGCGAATTTTACTTTTCCAAGCTCCGGGCGGGGGAAAACATTTTTCTCACCCGGACGGGCCTGCTCCACTCGCCGGGGGGCAAACGCTACTACGCCAGCGTCTGGGCCAACGACCAGCTGGAGTACGCCGCCCCCTGGTTCGGCTTCACGGGGGACCGGGCGGGGATCGAAGCCTCTCTTAACGCCTTCGAGCTCTATATCCCCTTCATGGGGCCGGAGTATAAGCCCATCCCCTCCTCCATCGTCTCGGAAGGGGTGGGCATCTGGAACAAGCGGGGCGACCGGGGCGACGGTGCCATGTACGCTTACGGCGCGGCCCGCTTCGCCCTCGCCTCGGGAAGGCGGGACATCGCCCTGAAATTGAAAACTCCCATCGAATGGTGTCTGGAGTTCTGCCGCCGCAAGCTGAACGACGACGGCGTCCCCGAGTCGGACACCGACGAGATGGAAACCCGGTTGCCTTCCGGCAAGGCCAATCTCTGTACCGCTTCGCTCTATTTCGACGCGTTGCGCACGGCTTCCGCGCTGGAACGGGATCTGGGCGACCCCGGCCGGGCGGAAACTTACGCCGCTCAGGCCCGGACCCTCGGGAGCGCCATCGAAAAGTATTTCGGAGCCAACCTCTGCGGTTTCGACACCTACCGCTACTACAGGGAGTGCGAAGTCCTGCGGTCGTGGATGGGAATCCCCCTCTGCATGGGGCTTTTCGACCGGGCGGCAGGCACGGCGGCGGCCCTCTTTTCGGAGCGGCTCTGGATCGGGGCCGGCATGCTCAGCGCCGAAGGGGACGAAAAGGTGTGGGACCGGAGCGCCCTCTACGCCTTCCGCGGCGCGATCTTTTCCGGGCAGGGGGACCGGGTCTTCCCCCTGCTCCGGGACTACTCGGAAACCCGGCTCACCGGGGAGCACATCCCCTACCCCTTCGAGGCGTGGCCCGAAAACGACTGCCGCCAGACTTCGGCTGAGTCCGCCCTTTACGCGCGGATTTTCACCGAGGGCTGGTTCGGCCTGGTCCCCGCCGGGCTGCGGCGCTTCACCGCCGCCCCGAATCCCCCTGCGGCGGTCCCCGAGTCGGAACTGAACGATGTGCCCGCTTTCGGTCACGTGCTGGATTTCTCACTCAAGGGCCGGGAGTTGGAGATCCGCTGTGACGGCAAGCTCTTCGCCGCCGGTCCCGCTCCCCGTGAGATCGAACTGCCGGAGCGTTCCCTGAACGAAGCCTGAAACGGAGGAAACCGCCATGAAGATCCCCAAGCCCGCGTGGAGTTACGGAATGCAGAGCCGGGCCCGTTCGCGGGTCGGAGCGGCCCCCGCCGTCGCCGAGGCGGTGGAAGAAGCGCACAAGCTGGGGATCACCGAAGCGGTGGTCTTCGGCAAGGATCACACGGGATTCTGCTTTTATCCCACCCGGAAGGGCGTCCCGCACCCGAAACTGCAGATCGATCTCACGGGCGCCATGACGGCGGAGCTCCACAAGAGGGGCATGACCGCCATCGCCTACGTCAATCTGGGCATGGACGGGGAGGCGGGCCGCAGACATCCGGAGTGGCTCATGCGTTCTCCCACGGGCGGGTACTACCTCGTCCCGGAACACTTCGGCGACCTGTGCCTCTACTCGGGCTACCTCGACGACTATCTTCTGCCCGTGATGAAGGAGATGGCGGAAACGTGTCATGTGGACGGCTTCTTTCTCGACACCATGAGCGCCTTCCGCCGGTGCTTCTGCGACAAGTGCCGGGCTCTCTACCGGGAATATTCGGGCAAGGAGATCCCCGTCGAACCCGACGATCCGGAACTCCCCGCCTACGGGCTCTACAAGAAGAAACTCACCGCGGAGACCGTCGAAAAAATCAGATCCGAACTGCTGGCGGCGGATCCGAAGCTCGAGATCATCTTCAACCACGAGGGCGGCCCCCTGATGCCGTGGGAGATCCCCGGACTCCGCCGGTACCCCATTTCCGGCGACCCGCGGGCCTGTTATCCCTGGCCGGAGTTCATGGCCAACTACCTTTCTTCTTTCGAAGTCACGGGGGACGTCTTCATCGAGCGGTTCCTGCGGGGCTGGGGCGACCGCTGCGGCTGTTCGAAAGAGACCATGGTCTACAAGACGGCCTGCATCAGTGCCTACGGGCAGCGCTTCTGCGTGGGCGACCGGATGCACCCCGAATGCCGCCTGGCTCCGGGTTCCGCCGCCGCCATGAAGCAAATCGTCGGCACGGTGGATGAACTCAACGCCCTCCTTCCGGAAGGGGAGATGGCCCTCGATCCCGAATACATCGCCCTGTTCCCCTCCTCCACTATTTTCGGGCGGAACTGGGAATTTTTCGGGACCTCCGGCAGATTCGACTTCGCCAGGCCGGGGCCTCTTTTCTTCGGGCTCCCCGTGCTGCTGGCGGATGCGGGATTTCCCTTCATGATCGCCCCCGAAATGACCTTCGCCGACCATCTGCGGCAAGACCGGCTCCTCATCGTTTCGGGCGCGGCCTGGCTCGCCGACGAAAGCTGCGAAGCGATCCGGGACTTCGTCTCCGGCGGAGGCAAGGTGCTCTTCGCCGAAACGCTCCCCCGCCTGACCGACGGCAAAGTCCCGGATTACCTCGGCGTCGAGGCAGGCCCGGACCCCTGGCAGCGGGCGGTCTACCTGCCCCCGTGGCGCGAAAGCGGGGCCGACGAGGAAAAGACTTTGTGCGCGGGCGACATCCTGAACCTGAAACTTACCGGAGCGCGGGCGGTGCTTTACGGCTATCCCCAATACGACTTCACCCTGATGGGCGGGGGGTACAACTCCTGCGCCGCGGAAAAGGCCGACGTGCCCCTGCTCACGGTGAACCGTTACGGCAAGGGAAAGGTGTGGTTCCTCAACGCTCCGGTGTTCACGGAATACACGGACCGGGGCGCGGAGATATTGAAGTGGGCGAAAGTCCTGCTGAAAAAACTCCACCGGCCCGACTGCGAACTCGTCACTTCCGCCGGGGGGCTGGAACTCGTTTCGCGCCAAAGTCCCGACGGGAAAAAGCGCTCCTTCATCATTCTCCACCACGGGGGACTGCGTCACAGTCTGCGGGGAGCGCCCTTCACCATGACCGAACAGGTCATCACCCCCCGGCCCCAGGTGCCCGCCCTCCTGCGGGTGAAGACCTGCGGGAAACTCCGCGCCGCCGTGAACGGCGGAAAGGCGGCGGTCCGGCAGCGGGGCAGCTTCGCCGAACTCAGGCTCACGATCGGCTCCTCGTGGACGGTGGTCGAGACGGAGGAGGTATGATCCTGACCGGGATCCTGCTGGCTCTGGTCACCGGGCTGCTCTGGAACGTCAGCGGCATCGTCAACAGCATCTGCGCGAAGAAGGATTACGACCTGTACTCCTATCTGCTGACCAACGTGGTCTTTACGGCGCTCTTCACCGGGATCCTTTCGGGCGGGTTCATCGGAGTCTTCCGGCGGGACCTGCTCCTCTTCGCCGGGGTCTCCATGCTGTCCGGCGTCATCAACACCTCCGGGGCGCTGTTCCTCCAGAAAGCGCTGCAGAAAGGCCATCACGGCATCATCTTCCTCATTTCCCAGTCTTCGCCCGCCATCCCCTTCATCGCCGGGATGGTCCTGCTGGGCGACCGGCCCTCCTTTCTCAAGGTCGGCGGCGTCGCGCTGATCTTCGCCGGGATGGTCTTGGCGGCGCTCCCCAAACTCCGGGAAGGAAGCCGGAACCCCGGAGGAAAAAAACTCGGGTGGCTGCCGCCCGCGCTCCTTTCCTTCGGCTGTTTCGGCATCGCCCACACCATGCTGGCGCTGCCCTCGCTGATGGCTCTGCACGAAGGAACGGCAAAGTACCGCACCTTCCTCTTCTACTGCGGCAGTTCGGTCCTGATGACGGCGGCCGCCGCGGTCCGCCGCCGGGCGCACGAATTCGCCGTCAACCGGGCGCTGCTCCTCGTCGGCGTCGTCGCCGCGGTCCTCAACGTCTGCTCCATGAGCCTCTTCTTCAAGGCGCTGGACCGTCTGGCCGCCGCTCACGCGGTGGGGCTGGGCTCCCCTCTCGCCATCAGCGCTTCGCTGGTCGGGTTCACCTTGTACAGCTGGTTCTATCTCCGCGAAAAGCGCGAACCGGCGGCACTGGCCGGATTGCTGTGCATCTGCGCCGGGGCCGTCGCCGCCTCGTTCTGAAAGGAGTCTTCCGGCGAAGGTCCCGGCGCTTCCCCCCCTGAGGCGAATGCCGTTTGCAAAATGTTCGAGTCGATGCTATATTATCACCATGAAACAATTACGTGCCGAATCAAGGAAAGGTCCTTCGTCATGAAAAAGAGATTTACGCTGATCGAACTGCTGGTGGTCATCGCCATCATCGCCATACTTGCGGCCATGTTGCTGCCCGCGCTGCAGCAGGCCCGTGAACGGGGCCGCGCCATCACCTGCGTCAACAACGCCAAAACCATCGCCGGGGGCTTTTTGAATTATGCCGACGAGTTCAAGGGGCTGGTCGCTCCCACGGAAATGGGCTATGCCGACGGCCGGGTCTTCGGGTGGAACAAAGCAGCTCTGGCGAGGGAACTGATCGCCCACTACATCGGCGCGACCACCAAGGGCACCTGCGCCCTGGGCGGCTGGGCCAACCAGCAGAACAACCTGGTCAAACACCCTCTGGCCTGTCCCAGCCGGACGCCGAAGGTCACCCAGACCACCAGCGGCAACGAGATCAACCACTGGGGAATCAACCAGTATCTCTACTGGGGGATCAAGAAGGACGGGTCGAATTTCAATCTTGATTACGCCAAGCCCATTCCCCGGATCCGCTTCGTTTCCCGGTGCGCTCTTCTGATGGAAAGTTATGACTGGGCCTACTATTGCTTCGCCTCTCACAACATCCGGACGGGGGGCACCCAGGCCCGCATCAGCGATCTTCACAGCGGCGCTTCGACCGTGGCTTTTCTGGACGGACATGTGGTGCAGATGAAGACCAGTCAGATCCCCGATCAGAAACTGCGTCCCTCGGGCAAGGAGGAGGCGGCGAAAACCACCTTCTGGAACCCTTGGCGGCCCAGCGGGCTTTCCACCTATACCGAGTGGAACAACAATTGGTAAAGCTGCCTCGGAATACCTGAAAAAACCACCTCGGGGAATCACCCGGAAAGGAGCTCTGTATGCGCTGCAAGGTATTGACGATCCTTCTCTGTTGTGCCGCCGTCGCGGCTGAAGCTGTCGAGATCCCCTTCAGATCCGGCTCCTGGAGCGGCACTCTGGAGTCGAAGGGCGCCGTTCTCAAAAGTCTCACCTTCAAGGGGAAACGCCTCACCGCCGCGGGGACCAACACCTTCGAGGACTACGTCCTGGGGAGCGGCGGCGGCAAGGTCGAGCTGTGCGAAGACTTCTTCGGCCTGGAGTTCGAACCGATCCGGGTCCGGGCCAATCAGGTGGTCTTCACCGCCTGCGGCACGGGCGCTTTCGCCGATCTGCGCGTGACCAAGACCTACGTCTTCGACAGCCGCAAGCCGGAGTTTTCCGTCACCTGGGAATACAGGAACATCGGCAAAAAGCCTCTTTCCGCCGGGCTCCGCACCCGGTGCTTCTTCAGAAACGACTCCGACAAGGCCAGCACCTTCTATTACCCGGAAAACGGCAAGGTCGTCAAAGCGGACTATCCGGGCGCCACGCTGACCGACCGCTGGATCCTGGATCCCGGTCTGGCCTGGGTCGCCGTCCACGGCAAGAGCGACAAGTCCGGGCTGGTGCTGCTGCCGCCCCGGGACCTGCTGGGGAGCCTCTTCTGCTACTTCAGCCGGGCCAAGGTCCTGAACACGCAGGAGTTTTTCCTGAACGACCAGGTCGTCGCCCCCGGAAAATCCGTCAGCTTCACCATCAGGGGGAAACACATTTCCGGCCCGCCCACGGGCGCCGACGCTCCGGAAAATTTCAAGATCACCGCTCTCAAGGGCGGCAAACTGCGCTTTCCCCTGCTCTACGCCGGGAAGAAGGGTTCGGTCCTCGTCAACTACGCCAACGCCAAGGCGGAAAAACATCTGGACCTCTTCCCCGAAAGACAGCTGGATGAGTCCTTCCGCACTCTCGAACTGCCGGAAGGGACCGACGCTGAAAACATCTCGTTGTGGGAACTTGCCAACAAGTCCGCCGTTCCGGACCGTCCGGTGCCTTTCAAGGTCTTCAAGGACGCTGCGGGCAAACAGATCCTGAAATTCCGCGTTCCCGGCGTCTATCCCCTCATGGGCGGCGGAGTCGTCTGGCGCAACGGCGCGGCGTGGGAAGCTTCGGGACGCAGATATTTCCTCGGGTTTGCCCAGTATCCCTGCCGGCTGCTCTTCCGCAAGGGGGGCAAGGCGGACCCGACCATCCCCGACGGCCCTGCGGAGCTGATCCACAACGGCGACTTTTCCAAGCCCTACAGCGTGGATCCCACGATCCCCGAAGGATATAGAAGCCAGTTCGTCTATGACCGGAACAACAAGGACAACAACTTTTCCTTCCTCAAACCGGGGATCCGGATCGTCTGGAACGCGGAGGCCCGGCCGCAGACCGGCGCCATCTGCATCACCACCCGCGTGGAACGGGGGATCAAATACAACTTCACCACCAAGCTCAGCTGCACCAATCCCCTCGGCAACTGGGTGGTGGTCAGCATCGGCTTCTACGACGCGGCGAACAAGCAGCTCCACCGCTCGCTGAACATCTACCAGCACAGCGCCAAAAAGCCCATGCCGCTGGCCGTGCGGAGCAAGACCTTCTACCCGCCCGCCGGCGCGGCGCGGGCGGAAATCTACCTGCGGCTCTACGACCATCGGCAGGAAATGAAGATCTACAACGTCTCCCTGAGTCCGGAACCCTACCGGGCCGGGGTGCGCTCGCCGGAGGAGATCCTGCGCAACGAACTCGTTTCCGGTTACGTGCCCGCGCTGGACCTCATCGAAAAGCTGGATTTTTCCACCGTGACGCCCCACCGGAAATTCTTCCCGGATCCCGCGGCGAGATTCCCCAAACTGCTCTACCTCACCGGGAACTCCGGCGAATACATCGCCAAGCAGGCTCACCGCCGCCACCTGCTCGAATTGTGCCAGCGGGCGAAATTCGACTTCACCTACATCCCGCTGCTGCGCAAGATCGCCAGCGGCCGGGGGAGCGCGTGGGATTTCCAGTTCGCCGACACCCTCGAACCCTACACGCTGATGCGGCTGCGCAATCTGAAGGAAAAGCCGGAAGCCGTCATGATCAACGAGGCCGATTTCGACTACATTCCCCAGGAGACGAGGGACTGGCTTAAAGCCCTGCGGAAAGGCGGGGTCCCCCTGATCTTTTTCAACTGCCGCAAGATCCCGGCGGAACTGCTGGGCAAGAGCGTTCCGCTTCCGGAACATATCCTCGGCACGCTGCCTCGGATGCGGGTTCTGCGTCCTCAGCTGGTGGAGCGGCATCTGCGCTTCTACAGTTCCGGCGAGGGCGCTCTTTCGGCGGTCTGGAACACGGGGACTTTCGAGTATCTCCAAGCCCGTTTCCTGCCCTTCATCCCGGCGGAAAGAGCCGCCGAAATGGTTCCCAACGTCTACGGGTTCGATTTCCCCTACTGGGAGTATTTCTACCTTGCTCAGCTCAAGGTCCTGCGGTACGCGGCCAAACGGGAAGGCTCCGTCGTGGTCCGCAAGGCCGAGCCGGGAGCGCTGACACTTCAGAGCGCCGCCGACTGCAAGGTGAAGATCGCTTCGGTTGTCCGCGACTATTACGGACGGTTCGTCGGGCAGGCTGAAAGTACCGCCGCCTTGAAGAAGGGGCTCAACACCGTCGTGCCGCCCATGCCCGCAAAACCCCTGACGGGCGGCATTTCCGTCGTGGATCTCAAGATCTGCAACGAAGCCGGGAAGGAGCTGGACTGGGGCGCTTTCAAGGTGGACACCCCCGCGCTGCCGCTGAAGATCGACATGGGCGGTATCGAGCCGGTCTTCTCGCGCAGCAAGCCCGTCTCCTTCACGGTCGAGAGCGTCCCCGGCGCGGTCTACGAGTGCGAGATCGTGGACACCGAGGGCCGCTCCGTCTGGCATCAGAAGGGCACGCAGACGCGCTTCGATGCGCAGCTGAGTTTCCCCTTCACCCGCCTCTACAACCTCTTCGTCCGGGCCGAAGCGGGCAAGCAGAGCGCGCTGCTCCGCAAGGAATTCGCGGTGGAATCCGCGCCCATCGATCCCCTCGACGTGGACGCCGTGATCTGGATGAACCGTCCGGCGTACAGCCGTCTGGTCCGGGATCTGGGCTTCAATCTGAACTTCACCAACTTCGGGCAGACCCACATGCAGGCGGGTTCGCTCCGGGCCATGGTGACCGACGGCGTCGAACCGGTCTCCTTCGGCAGCGGCCGGGCGCTGAACCCCAATCCCCGGACCTACCGCCACGACGTGGAGACCGATCCGGTGCGGAAGCCCTGTCTTTCCGATCCGGCCCAGAAGGCGAAGGCCGAAAAGCTTCTCCTCAAGGAGCTGAACTACTTCCACGCCCGCTACTACGGGATCCGGCGGCACATCGCCGCCGACGAAGCGGACCTGGGCCGCTCCGTCTGTTTTTCCGAACACTGCCTCAAGGCCTTCCGGGTCTGGCTGAAGGAGCGGTACAAGGGCTCCCTCGCGGAACTGAACAAATGCTGGGACACCTCCTTCAAAACGTGGGATGACGTGGTCCCCGTCCAGTTCAAGGAGCTCGCAAACAGGGAGCGGATGGCCCGCTATCTGGAGCACAAACTTTTCATGAATCTGGTCTTCGCCCGTGATTGGGTGGGCGCCACCGGCGCCGGGATCAACAAAGGGATGCCCGGAGCCGTCTACGGCCTTTCCGGCACTCAGGATCCCGGCTTCAGCTACGACTGGGTCCAGATGATGAAGTACAACCCCTTCCTCATGTACTACGGCGGCAACCAGGTCAACGCCGTGCTGGATTTCGCTCCGGAAGGCTCCCAGCACGGGCAATGGCTCGGCTACACCCGGGGCTTCAAGCTGAACGAAGTCTTCACCAAGGGGCGGATCTGGCTGGATATTTTCCGCGGCGCCAATCTGATCTGCAAGTACTCCTGCGAAGCGTTCCGGGGCGACGTGACCCCGAGGCCCAACGCCAAATTCTTCTCCGAAGCCGTGCGCGAGGTCCGCGCCGGGATCGGATCCCGGCTCCTGCACAGCAGGGAACTAGGCCGGGATGTGGGGATCCTCTACTCCCAGCTGTCGCTTCTGTGCGCCTTTTCCAACTCCGTGGGCCGCCAGAACATCCTGAACATCTGGAGTTCCTGGCCCGCGCTCCTCACGGATCTGGGGGTGCGCTACCGGATGATCTCCTATGAAACCCTCGAAAAACAGGCCCCCGACTGCAAGGTCCTGGTCCTGCCCGGCGCTTTCAGTCTGAGCGGCGCTCAACTGGCGAATCTGAAGAAATTCGTCGAAAAGGGCGGATGCCTCATCGCCGACTGCGGCGCGGGCTGGTACGACGGCCACGGCAACCGGGCGACGGACAAAACGGCGGAAAAGCTCTTCGGGATCGACCGCGGGCAGGCCGTGCTCTACCCGGCGGACGCCCCCGTGTACAGGACCATGCCTCTGGGTGAGACCGGCTTGAAACTCGCGGGCGGCAAGGCCGCCGTCAAAGCCGGAAGCGAACCCGTCGTCATCACGAAAAAATACGGCCGGGGCGAAGCCGTGCTCCTGAATCTGGCCGTGGGCAGTTACTACACCATCCAGCTCGGCGGAGCGGGCGGCGAAGAAGCCGCCGAAAAGGGCGGCGCGGCCGGGATGCAGAAGTCCCTGCGGGAGATCGTCTCCCCCTTCGTCTGCTCCCGCTGCAAGCCGCCCTTCGAAGTCAAAGGCGTCACCGGCGCCACGATCTTCCTGCGCCGGGACGGGAAGAATCATTACGCTGGCGTCCTCCCCCGGATCGTCGACGTCCCCCTCTACAAGGACTTGAAACCGATCCCCGTGGAGCTGAAATTCCCGGTCAAGGGGCACCTCTATCTGATGCGCGAAGGCAAATACCTCGGATTTTCCGACAGCTGCAAGCTCACCGTGCGCGGCGGCGACCCGGCGCTGATCGCCATTCTGCCCGAAAAGGTGAAGCCGCCGGTGATCGAGGCCCCCGAAAAGGTGAAAGCGGGCGAGGTCTGCATCATCCGCTGCTCCGCGCCAGGCGGTGCCGGACCCCATGTGTTCCACGTGGAGCTCCGCCGTCCCGACGGCACCCGGCCCTTCGGCTACTGGTGGAACGATTACGCCTCGAAGGGTGAACGGAAATTCCAGTTCGCCCGGAACGACCTTCCCGGCCGCTGGACCATCGTCGTCCGCGACGTGGATACCGGCATGAGTTCGACCCGGACGCTCCTGCTCGAAAAATAAGAGCGGGGGCTTTTCGTCCTCCCCCGCGGCGGCCCTTGATAAAATCCCGCCGCGGGTGTATATTATGGGGATGAATTGCTTTTGTTGAATAAAATTACGGAGAATCACCATCATGCACTGGTCCGAAAAAATCGCCCGGAACCTCATCGACCGCAACCCCGGAAAAGAGGAGTACGTCTGCGCCGCGGGCATCAGCCCCTCGGGTTCCGTCCATATCGGCAACTTCAGGGATATCGCCACCAGCCTCTTCGTCTGCAAGGCGCTCCGGAAGCTGGGGAAGAAGGCGAAACTGCTCTTCTCGTGGGATGAATTCGACCGGTTGAGAAAAGTCCCGGTCAACGTGGCCAAGGTCACCTCCGGCTTCGAACAGTATATCGGCAAGCCCTACACCGACGTGCCGGATCCCTTCGGCTGCTGCGAGAACTACGCCCGGCATTTCGAGAACGAATTCGAGCAGGCCCTCAAGCAGTTCGGGATCGAGGTGGATTTCCGCTACCAGACCGCCCGTTACCGCTCCGGGCAGTACGCGGAATACGTGATGCTGGCCCTGCGCAAACGCAAGGAGATCTTCGACATCCTCGACTCCTTCCGGACCCAGGAGAGCACCCCGGAGGAACGGGAGAACTACTGCCCCGTGAGCATCTACTGCCCCGTGTGCGGCAAGGATACCACCACGGTGACTTCCATCGCCGACGACTGCCGCAGCGCCGAATACACCTGCAAGTGCGGCCACTCCGGGCACTTCGACTTCACGAAGGATTTCAACTGCAAGCTCGCGTGGAAGGTGGACTGGCCCATGCGCTGGCTCTACGAGAAGGTGGACTTCGAACCCGGCGGCAAGGACCACGCCTCCCCCAGCGGCAGCTACCAGACCAGCCGGGTCATCGCCAGGAAGATCTTCGGCTTCGAAGCTCCCATGTTCCAGGGGTACGAGTTCATCGGCATCAAGGGCGCCACGGGCAAGATGTCCGGCTCCACCGGGCTCAATCTGACCCCGGAAACGCTCCTCAAACTCTACCAGCCCGAGGTGATCCTCTGGCTCTACTCCAAGAGCGATCCCACCAAGTCCTTCGACTTCTGCTTCGACGACGAGATCCTGCGCCAGTATTTCGAATTCGACAAGATGTACGACGCCTTCGTCAAGGGGACCGATGACGAATACGTCCGCTCCATCATGGAGCTGGTCGTCGATCCGGCCAAACCCATCAAAACCGTGCCCATGGCTCAGCTGGTTTCCCTGGGGTCGGTGGTGGATTTCAACCCCGAGGTCCTCGAGACCGTGTTTCAGAAGATCGGCACGCCCTACACCAAAGAGGAGTTCCTGCCCCGGCTCTCCCTGGCCCGTTACTGGCTGGAGGTTTGCGCGCCCCAGAACATGAACACGCTCCGCACCGAGCCGGACCGGGCGTTTTTCGATGCCCTGCCTCCCGCGGAACAGCAGGTCGTGAGGATCCTCCACGACTACATCGCCAAAGGCGGGTACACCCTCGACGAGCTGATGGCCTTTCTCTACGACATCCCCCGGCAGGTTTCCCCCGGCCTGGAGGAAAAGGAACTGAAGAAACAGCAGGGGAAGTTCTTCCAGAACGTCTACACGCTCCTCATTTCCAAGACCAAAGGCCCCCGGCTCTATCTCTTCCTCTACGCCATTGAGCCCGAGAAGTACTTGAAGCTCCTCGAATTCTGAGCGCTCCGCCTCACCCTGCCGCCGCAAACCGACTTTGCGGCGTTTTTTTTGCAAAAAAACTTCCATATTCGGCGCGGGGAGAGTTGACAAGGGCCCTTTTCGATGGTATTGTATGGTTATGTATCCGAAAAGGTTTGTTTTTCCCTCCCGCCCGGTGCGGGACGGGACTTTCGGTCCGCCGGAAGATCAATTATCGGGAGTGATCTCATGACCCTTGATGTACAGTGGTTTATCTACGCACTGGTCGACAACGGCGCCCTTTCCGTCGAGGACGCCGTGGCCATCTACGATTCACTGGGTGGGAACGCCGATCTGGAGCAGTTCGCGCAGGCGGTCCTCGAGCGTCTCGCCGCCAACTGCGACGAGGAAAGCGCCAACGCGCTGCTGGAACAGATCCAGGAGGTGGTGAACTACGCCGCCGTGCAGGGGGCGACCGAAAATCCGCCGCCCCTCGAGATCCCCGAATCCCTGCCCGAAGCGGAGCCCGCTCCTGCTCCTGCGCCCGCTCCGGCACCGGCTTCCGCGCCTGCCCCTGCGCCCGCTCAGCCCCAGCCTGCCGCCCAGGAGGCCCCCGAACCCGCCCCCCAGCCCGCCGCCGGAAAAGGCAGACGCAAGGGCCTCGTCATGGACACCCCTCGGATCTTCCCCGAGATCGAGATCGATTATTCCGCCATCAACGGCTTCGAGGACCTGCCCAGTTTGTCCGATACCTGCACCCTCGACGAAGAGGCGCTGGAGGAGCGGATGATCTTCATGCTCAGCTGCCTGCGCCATCTGGGGTGCAGCGATCTGCACATTTCGGCCGGGGCCCCGCCCTTCGTCCGCCGCCAGCTGCAGATCGAACGCATCGACAGCTACGTCATCACGAAGGAGGATGCCGAAAGGCTCAATCTGTGTCTGCTGTCGCCCGAACGCAAACAGTATTTCTTCGCGGAACAGGATTCCAGCTTCTCCCTCGAAGTGGGGCGGAACCGTTTCCGGGTCTGCCTCATGTTCCAGAAGGACGGCATCTCCGGGAGCTACCGGCTGGTTCCCGACCACATCAGCCAGCTCGAAGATCTGGGCTTCCTGCCCCGGGACGCCACCACCATCAAACGGCTTCTGGACTATCACAACGGCCTAATCCTGGTCACCGGGCCCATCGGCGCGGGCAAGACCACGACCCTGGCCGCCATGGTCGACGTGGCCAACGAAAAACGTTCCGACCACATCATCACCGTGGAGGAGCCCATCGAGATCCTCCAAATCTCCAAGAACTGCTCCGTGACCCAGCGCGAGATCGGCAAGCACACGATCTCCTATCACACCGCCCTCAAGGCCGCCTTGCGCGAAGACCCCGACATCATCGTCGTGGGCGAGATGCACGACCTCGAAACCATCGAAAACGCCATCACCGCCGCCGAGACCGGGCACCTGGTTATCGGTACGCTGCACACCAGCGACGCCGCCAACACCTTGAACCGGCTGCTGGACGTGTTCCCGCCTTCCCAGCAGGCGCAGATCCGGGCCATGACCGCGGGCAGTCTCCGGGGCATCGTCTGCCAGAAGCTGGTTCCGGACGGCTACGGCGGCATCGCATTGGTCTACGAGATCCTCGTCAACACCATGTCGGTGGGCAATCTGGTCAGCGAAGGCAAGACCTATCAGCTCAAATCCACCATGGCCATCGGGGCCAAGCAGGGGATGTTCATCATGGACCAGCTGATCCTGGAAAAATTCAACGCCGGACTCCTGACCTACGAGGCGGCCAGACTGCAGATGACCGACGCCGCCACCATCGGCGAACTGGAAAAGATCCACGCCGTGGCCGAGGCCCAGAAACTGAAGAAGAAGAAATAATCCCGACATAAGGAAGCGTTATCATGGCTGACGAACCGATCATCAATCATTACCTGCGCCAGATGCTCGACATGGGGGGCTCGGACCTGCACCTTTCCATCAACTTTCCCGCCAAGGCGAGGATCCACGGCAACATCCAGTGCCTGGACGACGAAGTCATCACGCCGGAAAAGATGGAGTACCTCATGAAAGAGATCTGTTTCCCGGCCAAACGGTGGGAAACCTTCATGAACACCCACGACCTGGACTTCGCCCACGAGATCCCCGATGTGGCCCGGTTCCGGTGCAACTACTTCTACAACTACTTCGGCATGGGCTGCATCCTGCGACAGATCCCCAGCAAGATCCTCACCCTCGAAGATCTCCATCTGCCTCTGGTTCTCAAGGACATCTGCAACTATCAGTGCGGGCTCGTGCTGGTCACCGGGCCCACGGGGTCGGGCAAATCCACGACGCTTGCGGCCATGATCGACTACATCAACACCAACACCAGCAAGCACATCATCACCATCGAAGACCCCATCGAGTTCGTGCATCAGAACAAGTTCTGCACCATCGTCCACCGCGAGGTGGGGATCCACGGCCGCTCCTTCCCCTCGGCCCTGCGGGGGGCCATGCGCTCCGACCCGGACATCGTCCTCATCGGGGAAATGCGTGAAAACGACACCATCCGTCTGGGGCTCACCTGCGCCTCCATGGGGATGCTGGTCTTCGGTACGCTCCACACCAACAACGCGCCCAAGACCGTCGACCGTATCATCGACGCCTTCCCCGCCGACGAACAGGCCCAGATCCGCACCATGCTGGCCGAATGTCTCACCGCGGTCGTCTCCCAGCTCCTCTGCCGGAAGAAGGGCGGCGGCCGGGTGGCCGTTCACGAAGTCCTGCTCAAGACCGAGGGTCTGCCCAACGTGATCCGCGAGGGCAAGATCGCCAACTTGCGCACCATCATCGACGCGGGCGGCGAACGGGGCATGTGCTCCATGGACGCTTCCATCGAGAAACTGCTGGACGCGGGGCTGATCTCCGCCGAGGAAGCCTACATGAAATCCAGCGACAAGAACCGCTTCCGGCCCGCCTTCGACGCGGAAAAGAGAGCTGAAGAGTTGGCCCGCGAAGCGGCTCAGGCGTAACATGCCATGAGCATCGGGGAGATCTGGCGGAAGATCGCCGGAGCCCACCGTTCCGACGACCAGACGGAAGGCGCCGGGGTGGCGGAGTTCTTTCTGCCGAAATTCACCCTCGGATTCTTCATCCGGGCGACCGTGGTGGCGCTGCTGGCGATTCTGATCTTCGGATTCGTTCTGCGCCCCTGCATCATCGACGGAGCCAGCATGCTCCCCAACTGGCCGGAACACGGCTTCACCTTCTGCTGGACTCTGCGCTATCTCTTTTCTCCGCCCCGCCGGGGAGACGTGGTGATCGTCCGCTACAGTTCCAAGGTCTTCTACCTGAAACGGGTGGTGGGGCTGCCGGGGGACACGGTGGCCTTCTGGCGGGGAAATCTCTACGTGAACGGCAAACGGGTGAAAGAGCCCTACGTCAAGTACATTTCCAACTGGAACCTGCGCCCGCGCCGGGTCGAGCCGGGCCACTTCTACGTGGTGGGGGACAACCGTTCCCAGCCCATCCACGTCCACAAATTCGGCCAGGTGCGCGCCTCGCGGATCATCGGCGCACCGCTCTTCTGAAATCCTTTCCGGACCGTCAGCAGCTGCCCCGCCCGTGGCGGAGCCGGCGGCACTCGGGACACATGAAATCGGCCAGGCCGCAGACGGCGGCCTTTTCCTCCGTCAGATGGAATTTCACGACGGCTCCGGCGGGGATCGTCGTCACGGGGGAGTTGTCGGCGATGAGCAGTCCCGGCCCCCGGAGCACGGTGATCTCCACCGTCGCGCTCTCGGGCAGGACGATGTGGGAAATTTCCGCCGTGGCGTTGCTGAAGGCCAGCCCCACGCCGGTGCGGAAGACGCTCCGGGTGATGCTCCGGTAATAGGCGGTGCTGCCGTGTACGGTGGCCAGCCCCACCCCGTCCCCGAGGATCTCACGGGCGTAAAGCTCCCCGTCGATGCGGACGCGGAATCTCAGCGCCCCGCAGTCGATGCTGTTGTGCAGAAAGACGTCGTTGATGCCCGTGATCCGGACCTGTTCCCATTCCCCCGCCAGTTTGGGCAGATGGACGCAGGGCAGCTCCCCCGCGGCGAAGGCCCGCAGCCGTTCCCGGATCCCGTGCTTCGGGCAGGTGGGAGCCGTGGCGGCGTCGCGGATGGGGAATTTCAATACGCCGGGGCAAGCCCGTTCCGCGCCCAGCAGCGCCCCGTCGCCGCCGTGGCAGATGACGGCTTCGAAGTCGTCGGAACACTCTTCCAAACCGTATTCCGGCAGAAGAAAGCGTATATCTTCGAGATTTTTTCCTTCGAGTTTTATCCTCATGGTGTTTTCTCCCTGTTGCCCGAACGGTATTTCAATGCGTAAAGGATGGCGGCGGCGGCGTTGCTGACGTTGATGGAGCTCTTTTCCCCCAGCATGGGGAGCGAAACCAGCCCGTCGGCCATCCGCACCGCCTCGGGATGGACCCCCAGCGCCTCGTTGCCGAAGATCACCGCCAGCGGAAATTCGCAGTCGCAGTTCCACGCCTCGTTTTCCGGCCCCCCGCCCGGCTCGGCGGCGAGGACGGTCCTCACCCCCTCCTTCCGGAGCAGCCTCACCGCGTCCGCGGCCTCGGGAACGCTCCGGCAGGGAACGCGCGTTTCCGTCCCCATGGCGGTCCGGGCTACCTTGGGATGGGGCGGCATGGGGGTGGCCCCGCAGCCGATGATCTCGGCGTCGAGGGCCTCCGCCAGACGGAAGATGTTGCCCACGTTGTGGGCGCTCCGCAGACGGTCCAGAACGATGACGAGGGATTTCACTGTACCGTTCAGCGGTTGGTCACTTTGAAGTCGTAGAAGCGGTTGATGCCTTCGCACCCCACCAGCCCGATGCGGTATTCGCCGCTGAACATTTTGGGTTCGTAGTAGCCCACGACCCGGCCGCCGCAGGCGACCTCGATCTGGGGGCCCCGGCCGGTGAATTTGATGGAAACGGTCAGGGTGTAGGGCGTTTTCGGCTTGTAGAACTTCTTTTCAAGGATATAAGACTGTTTCCGCCAGCGCTGTTCCATGCCTTCGGCCAGCGCCCGCTTGTTTTTGGACTTCGGGTCGGTCTTGAGGAAGAAGTGATGCCACACGTTGAGCCCGTCGTCATAGAGGATCACCTCGAAGTGCTCCCGGAGTTCCAGCTTGCCGCCGGCTTTGACCGGTTCGGCGGCGATGATGATCCCGGGAGCCATCCGGTCGTCGAACTCCATGGTGCACGAGATCACCGCGTTGCCCTTGAACTTCTTCTTGAGCAGCATGGCGGTGTAGACCTCATCGGCCCGCTTGCCCAGCATTTCCTGGGGCGTGGCGTCGGCGGGGACCTTGTTGGCGATGCACTTGGGCTCCTGGACCCACGCGCCGTCGTGGTCGAAACGCCAACTGCGGACCATTTCCCAGTCGGCCATGTTCCACCCCCCCTTGACGAATTTGGCGTCGTAGAAGGTCACCACGGCATTGCGCCGGGGCGCGGCCTTCTTGGCGGCGGGTTTCGCCGGGGCGGGAGCGGCGTAGGAGCCGCAGATGAGCAGAGAGACGAGAAGCGTGAGGAGGATTTTCATGGTTTTTTCCTTTCAGAAAAGGGTTGACAGATAGAGAAAGCCCATGATGGTCAGGGGCGAAACGAAGGTCGAAAGCAGCAGCTGCTGGCCGGAGTAGTCCACATCGCCGCAGTAACGGTTCACGATGATTACCGAGGCGCACGAAGTGGGCATCAGGGCGAGGATGAACGCCACGTTGCGGACCATCCCCGGCATGGGCAGAAACTTCAGCGCCGCCACGGTGAAGGCGGGGATAATGAGGAGCCGGCAGAGGAGCCCCCACACCGCGTCCCGTCCCTCGTGGAAGAGCTTGGCTCCGGAGAGGGCGAGGGAGGAGCCCGTCAGCACCAGCATGAGGGGCGTGCCGATGCGGCCGATGGCGTCGGCCATATCCACCGCCTTCGCGGGAAGCGGGATCTTCAGGAACACCAGAATCACCGCCAGCATCACGGCGACCAGATTCGAGGTGAACAGATTTTTGACGGTTTCCCGATCGAGCCGGAATCCCGACATGACCCAGATGCCCACGGTCCAGAAGCCCACGGTGGAGCCCACCGAAAAGAGCATGAGACAGCCGCTGCCGGCGCTGCCGTAGAGGCTCTCCACGATGATGAGGGGCAGAAAGAGATAGTTGTTGATGGCGGCCATCTGGCGGAAGGCCTTGAGTCTGGCCTCGGACCGGTTCTTCAATCCGTACTGGAGCCCCAGGCCCAGCAGCGCGTTGAAGGCCATGATGGAAAAGGCCAGCACGGGGGGCAGCCACACCGCCATCGGATCGGCGCCGCCCATGCCGCGGAAGACGCTGGCGAAGCCGCAGAAGGGGAAGATGACATCCATGGTGAAGTTTCCCAGGCGGGTAACATCCCCGGCTTCGAAATATTTCAGCTTGACGGCCAATGCCCCCACGCCGAAAAAGAGGAAGGTCTGCCCGATGGCCAGCAGAACCTTCAATGTCATTTCCCCGTCCATGTTCTTGAAGCCTCAGTCGCGGAAGAGTTCCTCGATGAAGACGGTGCGGTTTTCCCGCCGCGACAGCTCCGCCGCCTGGCCCACGGCGGTGGACATCATGCCGTGGAGCGTGGTGCTGGTGTTGGGCAACACGCCCGTGATGACCTTGATGAAGGTGTCCAGCAGATTGGGATCGGCGCCGCCGTGGCCGCCTCTCTCGTCGGGGATCTGATAGGTCACCACCTCTTTGCTCCACCGGGGCCGCACGGTGACGATCCGGTCGGTGAGGCTGGCTTCCGCCTGCCCGAGTTCGCCGACGACGGTGTAGCGCCGGTCCGAAATGGGGGTGATGAAGCACTCCATGTGGCTGGCCCGTGCGCCGTTGTCGTACTCCACCATGGCGATGCCGTTGTCGTGGACGGTCTTGTCCGAAAGGTACATGCAGAGGTCCTTCCGGTATCCGTCCAGCTTGGCGGCCTCGTCGCCCCAGCGGTCCATTTCGTCGGTGATGTCGTAGCGGTCGGGGCAGGTCTCCCGGTAGGGACACTCATGGCAGGTGGGGCCGGGCTTTTTGCCGGGCTCCTGCTCGAAGGGGATGTGTTTGTCGTCGAGGACGTTGATCCCGGCGAAGGAGCTGACCTTCACGGGCTTGGGGAAGTCCAGGAGCCACTGGAAGACGTCGAAGTCGTGACTGCCCTTGTGGATCCACAGCCCGCCGCAGAATTCGTAACTGCGGTTCCAGCGGGACATGTAGGTGCGGCCCCCGTCGTAGAACTCCCGGTTCTCGATGAGGAATACTTTGCCCAAGGTCCCCTCGGAAACGATCTTCTTCAGTTTCTTGAGCACGGCGTTGTGGCGGAGATTGAAGCCGATCATCACCGTCTTTCCGGTCTTTTCGGCGGTGGCGATGATGTGACGGCACCCCTTGACGCTGGTGGCAAGCGGCTTGTCGATGAGGACGTTGACGCCCGCCTCGAGGGCCTCCACGGCGCACTGCTCGTGATAGAAGTCCGGAGTGGTGATGACCACCGCATCCAGCTTTTCGTGCTTCACCATGTCGGTGATGGCGCCGTAGAAATTGGGCGTGATCTTCAGCCGGGCGGCGCCGGCTTCCATCCGGATCCGGTTGGTGTCGCACATGGCGACGACCTCGGCGTCCTGCCGGTCGCAGATCATCCGCCCGAAGGCGTGCAGTCCGCGGGAGCCCACTCCCACGATGCCGAATTT
The DNA here is from genome assembly GCA_017443585.1 of Lentisphaeria bacterium. Classification (GTDB taxonomy): domain Bacteria; phylum Verrucomicrobiota; class Lentisphaeria; order Victivallales; family Victivallaceae; genus UBA1784. Next base: position 25,203 of record JAFSYV010000125.1, read on the forward strand.
CACTTTTTCATTCATGAGTCGAACCTTTCATTTGAATGGAAATTTTTCGTCCGCGGAACGGGCGGCGCCCAGATGGGCGCAGTCGTTCCAGGTGACCACCTGCCAGAGCCCCGTGTCGTTGAAACAGCGCAGGCAGGAAAGGCTTGCATTGTCGGTCCGGAGAAACCGGGCGTGAGGCGCGAAACCCGCCGCCGCCCTGAACATGGCCCTGAGGACGCCTCCGTGAGAGACGCACAAGATGGTCTTTCCGGCGAACTCGTCGGCAAGGGCCCGGAGCACCCGGTCGGCCCGCGCGTTGAACTGCGCCCTGCTTTCGCCGCCTTCGATGGCTCCTTCCGAAGCGATGTCCTTGAAATTCCGGTACTCCTCCGGGAAACGCTCCGCCACCTGGGCGAAAGTGAGTCCGACCCAGTGGCCCAGATCCCACTCCCGGAGCTCCTTCCGGAGCAAAACCGGCCGCTCCCCCGCGATGGCCCGAGCGGTCACCGCCGCCCGGGAAAGATCGCTGGAAAGGATCGCGTCGAAGGGGACCTGCCGCAGCCGTTCCCCGACCAGCCGGGCCTGTTCCAGCCCGGAAGAATCCAGAGGCACGTCGGCATGTCCTTGAAAAACCCCCGTCTGGTTGGCCTCGGTCTGGCCGTGCCGGACCAGATAGATCGTCGTCGTCAGTTCCATCGTTTTGTGTATTCCTCGAAGGATAGTCCTCTTTGTTAACTCAGCTTGCAAAGTCGTCGATTTCAAATTTCCTGCGGCCGGAAGGATCACATCATCTCCTTCTCGATGCCGGTGAGGGCATCGGCGGCGGCGGCGAAGCGGAACCATTTCCGGTAAACGCACTCCTGCTTCCCGTTCTCGCAGCTGCCGTCGGGCCGGACGCCGCCGCAGGGGCCGCACTCGTTGTGCTTGGGGCAGAGCCTCGCGGTGGGGAGCCCCATGCGCCGGGCGGAAAACCCATCGCCGGGGGTGAAGAGCCGGGCCGCCTTTTCCCAGAATCCCGGCCGGGAGGGGGGCAGGTCCGCGGGTTTCGGCGGATCGTCGAAGGGATAGGGCCGGGAAAGGATCCGGTCGAAAAGCTGGAACTCCAGCTGGAAGGAGTTGACCTCGGACTCCGCCATTTCGGACTGGTAGCACTCGAGGAAGTCCTGAAACGAGGAAAACTCCTCGAGCGCGGCGGAAACCACCTGGGCGATGGTGGCGACCTGTCCCGGCTGGTGGGCGCCGGAGATCTGGATGCCGCTGAAGCCCATCAGGCGGCAGGCGGCGGTCTGCCGTCCCAGCCGCTGGAGCTGGGCCGCTTCGAACTGCCCGCGGGAAATGCTCAGTTCCTTTTCCAGAGTCCGCTGCAGTTCCCGGCTGACGATGATGCCGGGCCGGCTGTTTTCGGCCAGCTTCCGCATCCGTTCGGGGGTGAGCAGGATCAGCCGGACGATGCCCGGCACGAAAAGGGAACGGGTCAGCAGAAACCACGAAAGGGACTGGAGCTTGAGGGTGTCCCACCCCGCCTGCGCGACGAAAAACCCCGCATCATGCTGGAGCCGGGAAACCAGTTTGGCGTACTGGGCGGTCAGGGCCCAGGGGTCGTACTGGTAGGGGTTGACGGTGACGCCGGGGAAAAAGCCCTCCTCCTTCATGATCTGCTGGAAGATCCGGCCCGAATCGATCCGTTCCGGCGAGTTGTCCAAATCCCCGGAGACGGCGGCGATGTTGACGATCCCGGCATTCCGGGCGACGGCCAGCTGCCGGCCGATCTCCGCGGCGTTCCGGCCCCGGCCGGAAAGGTAGACCAGATGGCGGTCCCGGTTCTCCTCGCTCAGGTGCGAAGCGAACTCGATGGCGCTCCACGCCTCCTGATTTTCGTTGAGGTCCGGGATGGCCAGCCCGCATTCGACGCCGGGGATCTTCGCGACCGCCTCTTCGAGGGCCCGGAGCTCCTTCACCGTATCCTTCGCGGGCATCTGGGCTCCGGGCACGGCGGTCTCGAAAAGAAGATAGAACTTGCCGCCGTCGATGGTCTTCCGGAAGCGGTTCTCCGTCTTCCCCGCAAAATTCATTTCGAGCTGGATGTCACTGCTCCCCATCGGTTTTCTCCTCCTCCTTCTTCCGGCGGCCGGGATCGAAGATGAAGAACAGCCCCCCCGCCAAACTGAATACGATCATGATCGCCGTGGCCAGCAATTGGACGGTCTTGGCGTCTCCAGCCGCCACGCCCCCTGCGACCAGAATGGTTATGGTCACCAGATCCCGGATCCCCACGCCTCCCGGCGAAATGGGGATCAGCCCCGCGATGTTGCCGATGAGGACCGCAACGATCACATCGAAGAAGGAATACTGCAAACGGAGCCCTTCGAAGAGGAAGAAGAGCGGCGTCACCGTCATGAGGTGGACGAAAAAGGTGGTGATCAGCGTGAGAAAGGTCAGTTCCTTCCAGTGTCCGGCGTAGACGTCCGCGGCGGCGGTCAGGCGGGAGACCGCCCCGTGACCGAAACGCTCCGCCTTGTCCATGAGGAACTTGACGCCGGGGATGCGCTGGACGCTCCGGTGAAAGAAGATGACGCAGCTGGCGCCCAGCCCCGCCAGGCAGAGCAGCGCCACCCCCGCGATGAGAAGGATGTTCAGCCGGGGATCGACGGGCAGCTGGCCCCAGTGGATCTTCATGAGCAGGGGGACCGCCGGACCCAGGAGCACCAGCGTCAGCGTGAAGAGGGAGATCATGCCCACGATCCGGTCCATGAGCACCGTGAAGGCCCCCTCCATCTTGCTCCCCGAAGCGGACCGTTTGCTGATGACCCCCATCTTGACCACGTCGCCCCCCAGGGCGCCGCCGGGGATGACCAGCGAGAAAAAGTATCCCTGCATGGTCAGGGAAAGGGCTTCGATGAAGGGCAGTTCCACGCCGAGCATCCGGGCGAGCCGGCGCCAGCGCCAGGAGCAGGTCACCATGTGGGAGCCGTAGAAGATCATGGCCGGGATCAGCCAGCGGTAGTCGAAATGACGCAGACACTCCAGCATTTCCCGCGGATCCCGGCGGATGAGGAGCCACACGATAAGCACTGCCAGTCCCACCTTGAGAAGGAAGAGCAGCAGAGATTTGATGTTTCTTTTTTCAGCCATGATCTTTCCTGTGACGGATGCAAAACTCCACGAAAGGATAATATACACCCGAAAGTGCGATTAGGCAAGGGAAAAAGGAAGAACTCCCCTTCTTTTTTCCCCGGCCGTTCCGCCCCGACGGGCGGACTTACAGGTAGACGGGATTGCTCCAGGCGTGGCGGCCCTTCGCATCCCGGATGTGACAGCGCACGAAGTTTTCGCCCTTGGGCACTTCGCGGAGCTTGAGGGTGCTCACATCCACCGAAGCCGAGTTGAAGACGCCGATCCGGCTGCCGGGGCCCAGGGGGGCGTCGCAGGCGATGGCGCGGCGGCCGGTCCCGGCGAGGAAGCAGCACTCGACCACGTCCGAAAACTCCGCCGTCACGGTGGTCCCGTCGACGGCGAGGGATCGGAACTCGGGCCCCTGCGAGGCGTAGAAGGCCCCTTCGCGCAGCGCCTCCATGACCGATTCCCTGGTACGCTCCTTCGCGCAGATCACGGTCCAGCCGCCGAAGAGGGCGCCGGGCCCGTGGATGTCGTCCACGGCGATGGCGTTGACCTTGTATCCCTGCAGTAGCAGTTCATCCCAGGTC
>JAFSYV010000009.1 GCA_017443585.1 Lentisphaeria bacterium
AGGAAATAATTTAAGGACAGATCCTAAGCATCTAAGAAAATCATCTTGCCTCATCAAAAGCCAGCTTCATGGCAGCCAAGGTGATTTTCTTAGATTTATTTTTCCCCGCCCTTAATGGGGCGGGGAAAAATAAACCTCTCAATCCATTATATCATTTCAATGCTCGAAGGTCCTTACTTTTTGTTCAATGTTGCCGCCCCGTGAATGGCGTTGGCAAGGTCCGTGACCCCGCTGGCGATGGTGAGGCCGCCCGCCGCGGCGCCGGCTCCGGTGGCGCACATGACCGTGCCGATGGCGATATTGCCCACAGCGCTGACGGTGCTGACAATCAGCTTCGTTCTCTTTTTTGCGTCATCGCTCATGGGGAGCTTGTCCACCACGCAGTTCAAGCCTTTCCCCACGAAGGAGAACACCGAGCCGAAGGAAACGCCGCCGGCCACCTGCTCCAACTCCTCGTCGGAGAGTTTCTTGGAGTCCGCTCCGCCCTCGAACACCTCTCCGTGAAGATCCTTCAGGAAAAGGTTGGCGTAAACCGTGCGGAATTCATCAAACTCTGCCTTCGTGTAATTGCCCGGCACAGCCGCGACAGCCGCCGCGTAGGACTTCTCCGTGTCATAGACGCCCATGACCGCCTCGAAGAGTTCCAAGTCCTCGCCGAGCTTGTCCGCCAATTTTTGGATGTCCTTGTTTTTGAACGCCTTTGCGATCCGCTCCTCGGGCATGTCCTGAATCACCTGCGCGAGCTTCTCGCCATCGATCGCGTCGCGGAATGCCTGAATTTTTTCTTTGTCCAAGTTTGCCATGATGAATTCCTCCTAATCTTTTTTCGCTTTTGCTGCTATTGAGTGACATAAAACATATATGTTTGCAACCGGGGCAGATCGGCTCAGTCCGGATTGAGGCAGGCGCTCATCTATCTGCGGAGCGTGAGGTATCCGGGAATCATTTCCTATGCCATTTTCATCCACTCCTTCCGTTGCGTTTTTACTTCCTGTTTCAAATTTCGCCTTCCGTTTTTTTTCGTGCCAGCGGATTCCCTGCCGCCGCCACTTCGTCAAGCGCCTCGTCGTCGATCCGTTTCCCCCACGGATTGTCGGCTTCCCGTATCATGATTTCCCTCGAACGTCGCAGACTCAACAGCTTTTGCAGGAGCGACTCCCGCACCGGGGAAAGTTCCGAGAAGTCAAATCCCGAAAGCCTCTCTTCCATTTCCGTATCTTCCATGCGCGTCACCGCCCTTGCTTTCTGTTTCTTTCTGTCTGTATATATGCGGGGACCGAAAAATCCTGACAGGATTTTGAAAAAAGTGCCTCAACTAAGCATCTAAGAAAATCATCTTGCCTCATCAAAAGCCAGCTTCATGGCAGCCAAGGTGATTTTCTTAGATTTATTATTCCCCGCCCTTAATAGGGCAGGGAATAATAAACCCCTCAATCCCTTATATCATTTCAATGCTCGAAGCGCCGCCCGGACGGATCGTCAGCGAATAGATGCGGTAGAGGTCGAGGCCCATCCAGTAGTCCTCATTGCCGTTCTCATAGACGACCTTGACGTCCCAGTACTGCACGTTGTCCCTCGGACTGAAATACAGGAAGATTTCCTGCCCCGGCCGGAGCACATTCTTTCCCAGCTCGTCCTGATAAATCCACTCGGAGGATTTCGTCGGGCTCAGATAGATTTCCCGGATGGTCTGCCCGGTGCCGTTCACCAGCGTGAAGTCCTGGCTGCCGGCCATCGCCGTGCCGGAGACGGCCAGCGCCATGACCACGGCGAAAAGGAAAATTTTCATTGCGTGAAGCTGTTTCATCATGATTTCCTCCCTTTACTTGTTTTGATATGACTCCTCTTTCTTATCCCGGGGAATTATCGTCCCGCCCGGCCCGGCACCGCGCTCTCACCTCCTTGCCGGGCCTCTGCGGCCCGATTATTCCCGGCTTATCTATGGCACGCCCCATACAACCCGATGGACCATGGAAATGGGCCCAGGCCCTCCCTTCGGGGAGGCCCGGTTTCGTCGTCAATCCGTCTCCCGGCCATCGAAAACCCCGTTACTTGTATTTCTCGCGGAGCATATGCATGTTGTTCTCCTCCTTTACTTTTTGTCCTTCGGTTTCCCCATCGCGGCGGGATTGCCCGCCGCCACCGCGTCGTCCAGCGCCTCGTCGTCCAGCCGCTTCGCCCACGGATCGTTGCTTTCCTCCTCTATGACAGCCGACGACCGGTGCAGGAAAAGCAGCTTTTGCAGCAACGGTTCCCGCTCAGGGCTGAACCGGGAGAAGTCAAATTCCCCGAGCCGCCGTTCCATTTCCCTGTCGTCCATCCGCGTTCCCCTCCTTATATCATGGGTTTCATGTCTCTGTTTCTCCCTGTCTTTCTGTTTTCACCCGTATATATGTGCGCGATGGAAAAACCTGACAGATTTTTTGAAAAAATGTGTCTATGTACTCTAGGATAGTATAAAAACTGTCTTTTTTCAAAAAGTCGTTTTAAAAAAATGTTCTTTTACAGAAAACTCCCTTGAAAAAAATGCGCAACTGGGTATAATTAAGGAAAAACCCCACGCATGGAGG
>JAFSYV010000126.1 GCA_017443585.1 Lentisphaeria bacterium
CGGCGAAATGGTCCCCGGGGAACTGCTCCCCAGCCGCCGGGGCGACAGGAGCCGCTTCCACTGCATGACGCCCATCAGGCCATGGACTCCGCCACGTCGTCGATGATCTCTTCGAGGGATCTTTCCGGCGTCCAGCCGCACAGGGAGCGGATCTTCGCCGTGTCGGGCATCCGGCGGCGCATGTCCTCGAAGCATTTGGCATAGGCCTGTTCGTAGGGCACGACGACGATCTTCGAAGAGCTCTTCGTGCGGGCGATGACCAGCTCCGCCAGTTCCCGGATCGTCACCAGACGCTGGGAACCGATGTTGTAGACCTGTCCGTAAGTGCGGTCGTCGCCAACGAGGGCGATGAGAGCCCGGATCACGTCGGCCACGTGGCAGAAACAGCGGGACTGGCCGCCGTCACCGTAGACCCGGAGATCCTCGCCCTTGAGCGCCGCCCGGACGAACCGGGGCAGCACCATGCCGTAACGGCCCGTCTGCCGGGGGCCCACCGTGTTGAAGAAACGGGTGACTGTGCCCCGGAGCCCGGAGCTCTGCACCAGCGCCGTCAGATAAAATTCGTCCAGCAGCTTGCTGCAGGCGTAGCTCCAGCGGGAGTGGTCGGGAGGCCCGATGAGCAGATCGTCGGTTTCCGAAAATTTTTCCTTGGCGGACTTGCCGTAGACTTCGCTGGTGGAGGCGGCGATGATCCGTTTATCGTACTCCGCCGCGGGGAGCAGCACGTTTTCCGTGCCCCTGACGTTGGTGGAAATGGTGCGGGCGGGTTCGGTCACCACCAGCTCCACGCCCACGGCCGCGGCCAGATGGACGACGATCTCGGACTCTTTCACCAGTTTTTCCGCAGTGGCCCGGTCTTCGGACACGTCAGTTTCCACCACTTTCAAAGCGGCGCTGTCCCTGACGGCGGCCAGATTGGCCGGGCTCCCGGTGGAAAAGTTATCCGCCACGGTGACCTGATGGCCCAGCGCGAGAAGTTTTTCGGTCAGGTGACTGCCGATGAATCCGGCACCACCCGTAACAAGGAATTTCATGCCGCAGAACTCCCCTTTCTGCTCAGAAGGTTGCAAATACCGGTCACAGGACCGGAGAAAACGTAAAGCGTGACGACGACCGCCACGCCGTTGTACCGGAATATCGCCGCCGCCAGAATGACCAGCGCCAGCAAAATCAGACGTTTGGGATTCCGCTTGACCGACATGAGGAAACGGCCCGCGTGAAGGTAGGGGATGCCGGAAACCATCAGGATCCCCAGTAATGCGGCGTAGACGGGAAAAATCAAAGGGTACGCCTTGAAGAGATCCCGGAAACCGGGCATGACGAAGACCACCACGCACAAAGCCGCCGCCGCCCCGGGCGAGGGCATCCCGGAAAACCAGTTGGGGTTCTTTTTCCCGTCGTTGTTCATGGCGGCCACGTTGTAGGTGGCCAGCCGCAGGGCCGCGCCGCCCAGATAGATCGCACTGCAGACGTAGACGAAGACCGGATGCGGCGCATGCCAGCCGTAAAGGGATTCCGTCACCATGACCACCAGCACCGCGGGCGCCACGCCGAAAGTGACCATGTCGGAAAGGGAATCCATCTGGATCCCGTGGAGACTTGCCGCGTTGAGAAGCCGGGC
>JAFSYV010000127.1 GCA_017443585.1 Lentisphaeria bacterium
AAATAGGTCTCCACCAGATGGACGAACTTGTCGAAACTTTCCTCGTCCTCCACCACGGCGCGCTCCACGGTCAGATTCATGATCGTATTGGCGCTCATGATCCCCGTCGGGTCCCATTGGGCCACGGAAAGGAGGTGCGAGGTGATGCCCTCCCGGTCCTTCCCTTCGGACTGTCCGCTGCCGAAAGCGAGCGCGCTCCCCGCGATCCTGCCGTCGGGCGTGGCCCCCGTGAGAGCTCCGAACCACGCGAAGTGGGGGTGGTAGCCCGTCAGGTTGCCGAACATGATCTGGTCGCCGAAAAGATTCAGCCTGCCCGCGGCGAAGTCGTAGAGGGACTGGTTGACCCGCCGGGCCATGGCGTTGGAAAGGTCGTCGTTGTTGCCGAAGAAACGGCCGTCGCGCAAAATTTGCAGCCTGAGCTCTTCGAAGCCCTGCCAGTCCTTTTCCAGCGCTTCGAGCAGATCCCGCATGGAGACGCGCTTCTCGTCGAAGACGAACTGTTTTATGATGCACAGGGAGTCGATGAGGTTGGTCCCGCCCATGAAGTTCCAGCCGGTGCGCACCCGCACCGCCCCGCCCCGGGTGGCGCTCTGCGCCCGTTCGATGCACCCTTCGAGGAAAAGACTGCTCATGACGCTGCAGTCTCCGGCCCGGAGCACGTTGAACGTGTTGCTCCACGCAAGGCTCGATTCCAGATTCCTGTTCAGCACCTTTTCCCAGAGGGCGTAGAACTCGTCGAAGGTCCGGCACTCCAGCACCTCGACCTTGCGTTTGGAAAGGACATCCGTCATGGAGCGCAGAATGTTCGTCGTGTTGCCGCCCAAAGAGATGCCCCCCTGAAAGGCGGGCTCGTTGCAGCCCACCATGATGTAGTCGTACGCCGTCTCCCACGGAAGTCCCATGATCTCCCGCATGGCCCGGATCCGGGGCTCGTCGTTGACGAAGGCCACGCGCTTGAAGGGATCTTTCCGCTCATAATCCATCATCTTCTTCAGCACTGCGAAAGGTGTCTTTTCGTTCCAGCGCAGGGAAACCTGGGGGCGGGCCGCGGGGAGCTCCATCATGGATTCCACGATGAGTTCCGAGAGCTCATTGAAGCCGTCTTCATGGTCGATGGTATAACCGCCCACCACGAAGTGGGATTCTCCCCCCTTGTCGTCGTTGAAAGTGCCGACCTTGGTGTAACGGTGGATGGTGAGGAAGAGCTCCTGCAGAAGCTCCTTCGTGTGCTCCCGGGTGAGGACTCCCTTTTCCATGTCCCGCTTGTAGTAAGGATAGAGGTACTGGTCCGGGCGGCCGAGGCTGTCCGAGAGGCATTGCCAGCAGATGAAGACGGTCTGGACCGCCTCTTCGAAACTTTCCGCCGGATTCGCGGGGACGCGCTCCAGATTCCGGGCCATGCGCCGGAGCGTCCGTTTCCGTTCGGGATCGGCGGTTTTGCCGGACTCTTCCACGCAGTACGCCCGGTACTGTTCGATGCGCTGTTCCAAGCCTTGAATGAAAAGTTCCAGGCCCGTGAGAAAGAAGAGTTTTTCCGTCTCCCCGGCATGTCTTTTTCTCGATTCGTTGATCTCGCGGACATAGCCCTTCAATCCGATGCGGACCGCCTTGCCCAGGTCGGGGTTGGAGTGCTGCCACTCGAGAGTGCAGAGGTTTTCCACGGGCTTCCGGTAATACCGGTGCCGGGCGACGTCGAAGCGGAAATGACCGGAACGGGGAAAGAGGTCGGCGGGCACGGGGCACCCCTCGCGAAACTGGGTCAGCCCGGCAAGTTCGCTGTCGGGATGCAGGATCACCGGCTGGGCCAGCATATAGTCGGTAAGGACCTTCGCCACCCGGACCGGTTCCGCGAAATTGTCGTCGAAGGGGTCGGGGGTGAATTCCACGGGCTTGGGAAAAAGGTTGTGGGCCTGCACGTATTCGAGCAGCCGTCCGATGCGTTCGTTCACGGGAAGTCCTCCTTCAATGGTTTGAAACTGCCCTAATATATCACGCGAAGAGGGGCTTTTGAATGCACTTTTTTCAGAAAAGCATGTCTTTTTATGACATGAGGCTTTTTCTGAAGCTGTTGGCTTTCATGTAGACCGCCGGAGCCGCGCCGGACATCTTCTTGAAGAAGCGGGAAAAGTAGAATTCGTTGGCGAAATCAAGCTTGGCCGCCACGGATTTGACCGATTCACAGGGGTCGAGCAGCAAAGCCGCCGCCCGGCGGTAGAGCTCCTGCTGAAGGTACTCCTTGGGGGACTGTCGGAAAATTTCCCGGAAGGTCCGGGAAAAGGCCTCCTGCGAAAGGTGGGCCCGGCGGGCCATCCACTCCACCCGGGTCCGGGCGGAAAGGACGCTCTGAAGTTCCCGGAGCAGATCTTCGAATCTCCGGGCTTTTTCCAGGTCGAAATTGTAGTGATCCGGCCAGTGGCGGTGGCAGAAGCGCAGAGCGAATTCCGTACAGCGCGACAGCAGGAGGACCCGGTCCTTTTCGGCGAAGATGTCCTCAGCCTCCTCCCTCAGGGCGGGGGAGTTTTCGCAGATGGCCGAGTCGATCCCGGCGAAGACGTCCAGCCCGGGGAAGAGCTCCAGTCTGAAGTGGATCCCGTACCGCTCGGCCCCCAGCGTGTGATGGTACATCTGAGGCAGACCGCAGGGGATCAGACGGATGTCGTTTTCCCGCGCCGTCATGACCTCGCCCGTCCGCATATTGGTGGAAACGGAATCCTCCCCCCGCCCCCGGAGCGCCACACCGAGCATATCGAAGGGCCGCTGGTAAAATCTCCGGTAGGCCACCGATTCGTGGAAGACATCCACCAGCGTCAGGCGGGCCTGAGCGGCGAGGGGGATGTTGTAATGAAAGGGCTCCCGCTCCATTCCGGGATTCATCCGCGTTTGGCGAGGACCTTTTTCTCGTAGGCTTTGACCTCGTCCATGAAGCCGAAGCCCGCGGGGACGTCGTGCCTGGCGCAGAAAGCGTCGTAAACCGCCCCCAACGGGAGCTGTTTGCACTCTTCGAGGAGCGCGAGTTTTTCCGTGTTCCCGAAGCTCTTTTCGAGGGCGTTCAGCTTCTTCTGCGGCAGCAGCAATGCGGCGAGGAGCGCCTTCTGCATGTTCCTTGTGCCGATGGTCCAGGCGGCGACCCGGTTGATGGTGGCGTCGAAGTAGTCGAGGCCGATGTGGACTCTCTTCGCGCCGCAACGGATTATCTCCGCCCCGATGTTCCGCAGTTCGTCGTCGAAGAGCACCACGTGATCGGAATCCCAGCGCACGGGGTGGCTCACGTGGAGCAGGATCTCGTCCAGAAAACAGAGGACGGAAGAAATCTTGTCGCTGATGACCTCGGTGGGGTGGAAATGGCCGGAGTCAAGACACAGGAGCAAATCGTTCTTCAGCGCATAGGCCAGATAGAATTCGCTCGATCCCACGGTGCAGCTCTCGACGCCGATGCCGAAAAGTTTGGACTCCACCGCGTCGCGCATGTATTTCGCGGGCAGCTTTTCCGCGAAGCAGGCGTCGAGGGAGGTGATGAGCCGTTCCCGCGCCCCCTTCCGGTCCACGGTGATGTCCTTGAAGCCGTCGGGGATCCACGTGTTCATGATGCACACCTGCCCCAGGGCCTTGCCCATGGCGGCGGCGATCTTGCGGCAGGCGATGCCGTGCTCGATCCAGAACTGCCGGATCCCCTTGTCCGGGTGGGCGAGAGTGAGGTTGTCAGCCGCTTTCGGGTGGCCGAAATAGGTGGGGTTGAAGTCGAGGCCGCATTTCTGAGCTTTGGCCCAGTCGATCCAGCTTTGGAAGTGGCGGGGTTCGATGGCGTTGCGTTCCACGACCTTAGGCGTGTCCAGATAGATGGCGTGGAGGTTGAGTTTTTTCGCACCGGGGATCAGGCGGAAGGCCTGCTCCAGATCCATGCGGAGTTCCTCCGGGGTCCGGGCCCGGCCGGGATAGTTTCCGGTGGCGAGGATCCCGCCGGAAGCGCCGCCCGCATGTTTTTCGAAGCCGTTGACGTCGTCCCCCTGCCAGCAGTGGAGCGAAATGGGGATCTCTTCGAGGGCGGCGAGGGCCTTCTCCACATCCACGCCGACGGCGGCGTAACACTCGCAGGCGGCCTTGAAATTCTTTTCCGTTCTCTTCATGGGGCGTTTTCCTTATTTTCAGGTTCTGGATCGTGGAAACGGTTCCTTATTCAAAACTTGATCGTCAACAGGACGATCCCCGACAGGCAGAGGAGCACACTCAGGAGCGAGGCGAGGGAAAGCCTTTCCTTGAGTCTGAACGAGGTGTAGATCAGAAAGGCGGTGATGTTCAGCCCCATGACCACGGGATAGCCCACCGCTCCGGCCCCGGCGGCGGTCATGCGGTCGAGGCCCACGAAGAGACAGCAGGTGGCGGCAAGGGTGCTCGCGGCGAAAATGGCGGTCCCCTGCCGGCAGCCCTTGCCGGAAAAGTCCTTATGGTTGCAGAGCCCCTGGAAGAGGAAGGCCAGCACCGCCCCGGTGAAGTTCACCCCCACCCGGCAGAGCATGTTGGCGACGCCCCCCGACTGCTCGGTGACGAAGTAGGAGGGCAGCGTGCAGCAGCACTGGCAAAGCCCCGCCGTCAGATAGGAGCCGAAGGTGAAAAGGAGCCAGACGCGCTTTTCGCCCCGCCCGGAGTCCTCCTTCTTGCCGGAAAGTCCCATGAGGAACATGGAAGCGATGAGCACCGCGATGCCGATCCCCCGGAAAAGCGAGCAGGGCTCCCGGAAAAAGATCGTCCCCATGAGGAAGGGCATGACGAAGGAGCTCTGGACCATGGCCCAGGTCAGGCCGCTGGGCCCCGCGGCCATGGCCTTCTGCATGAGAAAGAAGACGGCGTAGTTCAGCACCCCCGCCGCGGGCAACGCGATGAGGGCAGCTTTGGAAATGGAGATGTCGCCGAGGAAGAAGGCCGGAATGGCCGGCAGGATGAGAAGCACCCCCGTCATTCCCTGGATGAACGCCAGATTGAGCCCCTTTTTGGCGGAACTGCTGACCACCGCCCCCACGGCCACCCACAGCACCGCGGTGGCGCCCAGACACAAAACACCGATTCCCATAAAACACTCCGGCTCCTTTATCGTACCGGGACAAAAGATAACACCGGGAAGGCCCCTTGTCAAGGGAAATCCCGCATATTCCCGCAAAAAAAACTGTTCCGGGACCGATGAAACGAAAACTTGAAACACGATTTCCTTATTTGCCCTTGAAAAAAGCGCTCTCCGATGCTATCTTATGTTGAGGAGTAGCATACAGGATCATGGCCGACAGCAAACTGAAACCCGGACTTCCGGCACAGGAGTCCGAAGAAAAGCGTCTGGCCCGCCTCAAAAAGTGGCGGGCGATGGCGCTGCTCGTGTTTTTCGTCCTGGCGGCGGGAGCGTTTCTCTTCTCGGCCTTCTTCATGCGCCGGGCGCTTTTCACCGCCAACAGCCACTTCGGGCTGCGGAGTCTGGAGCTTCTGGACGGCGCTTACTGGAAAGGCCCCGAAAAGGAGCAGGAACTCTGCCGCCGGATCGGCATCGTCCCCGGAGTCAACCTCTTCGACCTGGATTACCGCCAGCTGCGGAAAAGGATCGAAGAGATCCCCTGCATCGAACACGGAGAGATCGTGCGGATCCTCCCCGACCGGCTCCGCATCAAGGTCGCGGAACGGATCCCCCGCGCCTTTCTCTTCAGCCCCGGCGGCAAGTTCGTCGTGGACGAGAACGCCGTGGTCATCCCCGTGAGCGAATGTTCCCCGCAGCGGGATCTGCCCGTCATCACCTCCATTCCGGGGCGGAAGACCTTCAGACAGGGGGAGCGCCTCGCGTCGCTGGATCCCGCGCTCGAGCTGATCATGATGGCGGTGAGGAACTTCCCCGACATCAACATCGTCTGCGTCATGCCCTCGAACGAGGACAAGCTGGATTTCTTCATGCGCTACCGCTCCGAAAAACTTTACCGGGTGACGATCCCCCTGCGGAACCGGGGACTGCCCTATCTCCTCAGCGCCCTTCAGACCGCCATCATCAACGCCCACTGGAAACGGCTCAATGTTTCCAGCTTCGACCTGCGTTTCGACGGCCGGGTGGTGCTGAACTGAACAAAGGAGGAGTGCTCTTATGGAGTTTTACGATGTGATCCGCAGCCGCAGGAGCATCCGGAGCTTCCGGCCCGACCCCGTCCCCGACGAAGCCATCGCCCGGATCGCCGAAGCGGTCAACGCCGCGCCAACGGCCTGCAACTTGCAGCCCTTCGTCTTCAAATTCATCCGCAACGCGGAACTCCGGGCGGCCGTCGCCGGCTGTTGCCGCAGCAGCTTCCCCGCCGAAGCGCCGCTCCTTCTCGCCGTCGTCTGCGACCCGGAAAAGGCGTGGAAACGCGGTGACGGCTTCAACAGCGTCGAAGTGGACGTGGGCATCGCCATGGAACACGCCGTCCTCGCCGCCGCCGCGGAAGGCTTGGGCAGCTGCTGGATCTGCGCCTTCGACGCCGCCAGGGCCGCGCAAGTGCTGAAGGTGGCCGCTCCCGCACGGGTGGCCGCCCTCTGCCCCCTGGGCTATCCCGCGGCCCCGCCCCGGCCTTTCGTCAGAAAAGAGCAAGCGCAAGTGGTCGAGGTCCTGGATTGAGAAAGAATTTTTCCCCCGTTTCCGTCGGCACGAAGGATTGGCTTTTCACCGCTTTCCCCGCCGGGAAGGAGTGTATCGAAGTCCGGGTCGGGGAGAAACCGGTCCTGACCCTGGGCCGCTCCGGCTGCGGCAATTTCGGCGAGCTCTCGGCCCTGCCGGAAGTTTTCCGGCTCCACCGCTCCGAGGACGGCTTCTCGGCGGAGCTCGAAAGTTCCGGCACCATCCCCTTCGGCACGGAGTTCGAAGTGAAGCGCAAGGTCGCCCTCGGCGGCTCCTGCGCCGCACTGACGACCTCGTTCCAGGCGCGCAACGGCGGGGTCGTCGGCGACATCACGCTGGAGCCCGTCTCCTTCCCCGGCCCCTGGGCCAAGCTCCGCTATCTGCTCCACGGGAGCACGAAACTCCACACCTGCAAATTCCGGGAAGGAGCCGAATTTTACTGCGGTCCCGAACTCCCCTGGTTCATTCAGGTGGAGCATCACGACGGGAGCAAGGCTGAATTCATCACCGGCTCCGACCTCTGGCGTCATCTGGCGGCGGAAAAGTTGGAAAACGTCTCTTCCGAATACCGGATCGCCGACGTGTCGGGGACGCTGGTCTTCGAACGGCACGTCCTGCGCTACGGGGAAGAGGCAATCCCGGAAAAGCGCCCCTGGCAGTTCGACGCCCTCTTTTCGTGGAGTTCGCCCCGGCCGGAAAAACCGGGCTCTTGCAAAAGCGTTCCCATCCCCGGCTGTCTCGTTTCGAGGAACGTGCAGGGCATTCTCCGCCGTGAAGTGCGGAGCGCTCAAGAGCCGATCGTCCTCACGGGATATTCGGGGGAGCTCTGCACCGACGCCTCCCATCTGGAGCGCACGGCGAAGAAAAGTCTGGAGCACCGGGACCTGAACGACCTTTTCCAGCTCTACTGCTGGGCCAACCGCCAGCTGGGCCGCAAGGGCCTTTCCCTGACCGTCGATGCCGGGAAGTGGGCCCTGCCCGAAACGGCCTTTCTCGCGGCCCTGAGCAGCCCCCCGGCGCCCCTCCTCGACGAAGAAGATTCTCTGTAATAACTCGAACATAAAGGAACCATCACCATGAGCAAATTGAAATTCGACGTCCCCGGCGTGACCTTGTCGGCTCTCCCCTCCGGGCTGGAGATCCTTTCCGTCACCAACAAGTTCGCCTCGGCCAAGATCTCCACCAACGGGGCCCATATCATCAGCTACGTCCCCGCGGGCGAAAAGGATCTGCTCTGGGTCAGCAAAAAGAGCCACATGACCCCCGGCAAGCCCATCCGGGGCGGCGTGCCCGTCTGCTGGCCCTGGTTCGGCTCCAGCGACAAGCAGGGCTGGCCCGGCCACGGCTTCGCCCGGCTGGAAACGTGGGAGATCGCCGAAGCGGCGACTCTGGACTCCGGGGCCACCCGGGTCGTCCTCAAGCTGGATTCCTCCATGCGCGAGTTCCCCATGTCCGGATTCCCCTTCACGCTCCACATGATCTTCACCGTCGGCTCCACCCTCGAAATGACCCTCGTCATGGTCAACAAGGGCGAAAAGCCCGTCACGGTGGGGTGCGCGCTCCACACCTATTTCGCCGTCTCCGATGCGCGGAAGATCGCCGTTTCGGGCCTCGACGGCATCGGTTACTTCGACTACCGGGTCAAGACCACCAAGTTCGACGGCAACGTGCAGAAGGGGGACCTCAAGATTGCCGAAGAGGTGGACTACGTCTATTTCCCCGCCCCCGGCGCCACGGAGATCGTGGATCCGGGCTGGGGCCGCATCGTCAAGATCGAGAAGTCCGGCTCCGAATCCACCGTGGTGTGGAATCCCTGGATCGAAAAGTCCAAGGTCATGCCCGACTACGGCGACGAAGAGTATCCGGAAATGGTCTGCGTGGAGTGCGCCAACGCCAAGTGCGACCAGAGGGTCCTGCAGCCGGGAATTCCCAACATCCTCACCCAGAAACTTTCCCTGCGCTGAAGGGAATTTGCATGAGTTTCCGTCCCTGCATCGACCTCCACGAAGGCCGGGTGAAGCAGATCGTGGGCTCCACCCTCGACACGGGAGAACTGCGCACGAACTTCGTTTCGGAGCACACACCTTCCTTCTTCGCGGAGCTCTACAAGCGCGACGAACTTCCGGGCGGCCACGTCATCATGCTGGGGCCCGGCTGTGAGGAAGCGGCGAAAAGCGCCCTTGCGGCGTGGCCGGGGAATCTGCAGATCGGCGGCGGCATCACCCCCGCCAACGCAAAGTTCTGGCTGGAGGCGGGGGCGGAAAAACTCATCGTCACCAGCTGGTGCTTCCCCGACGGCAAATTTTCGCCTCAGCGCCTCAAGGAACTGCTGCGGGAAACGGGCCGGGAACGGCTCGTTCTCGACCTTTCCTGCCGCCGCAAAGGGAACGACTACTTCGTCGCCGCCGACCGCTGGCGCACCTACACCGACTTGAAGGTCAACCGGGAAACGCTGGAGCTTCTGGCCGAGAGCGCCTCGGAGTTCCTCATCCACGCCGTGGACGTGGAGGGCAAACAGGCCGGGATCGACACCGAACTGCTGTTGCTCCTCTGCGGCGACTCCCCCATCGACTGCGTCTACGCAGGGGGCATCCGCTCCCTCGAAGACGTGAAGCTCATCGACCGGACGAGCGGGGGAAGAGTCCACTACACCATCGGTTCCGCGCTGGACATCTTCGGCGGGCCCCTCGCCTACGCCGACGTTGTCGCCTACAACGCCCTGAGCACCGGCGCATAAGGGGGCTTTTCATGGCGGAAAGCGCGTACACGCAAGTCAGACGTTTCCTCTTCCGCCATCCCCTGTTGACCGTTTTCGGCGCGGCGCTGTTGTTCCGCCTCTGCTTCGGGCTCACCTTCCTTTCCTCGCCTTTCCGCTACTTCCACACCGTGCCGGGGCTGGACATGGAAACGCTTCTCCGCCTCGGGGAGTGGGGGTCTCCCGGCAACAGTTTCTTCTTCACAATTCACCGCCTGCAGACCTTCATCCTCTGGAAGCTCAACGGCGGCATCCACCCGGTCCTCTTCCACGCCGCTCTTCAGGCGCTGGCGGGGGCCGCCGGGGCGGCGCTCCTGACGCTCACCATGCGCCGCCTCACCGGGAACCGGCTCCTCGCTCTGGCCGCGGGGCTGCTGTGGGCCTTCAACCCGGTGGAACTCATGTACGAATTCACCACCTTGCAGGATACGCTGGTGAACTTCGGCATCATCTTAAGTTTCCACTTCTTTCTCACGGCCCGGAAGCGTCATTTTCTCTTCGTTCCCGCCTTCATCGCAGGGGTTTTCGCGGGGCTTGCCGCCACGGGCCGCCCGGTAGCGGCGGGGATGGTCTTCGTGCTCTTCTTCTGGAGCGTGTACTATCTGCACCGCCGCCGTCTTCCTTTCCGCCGGGCCGCGGCCTTCCCCGCGGGAGTGCTGGCGCTGTGGCTCTGCTTCGCCGGGATCAATCTCGTCTTCGGCGGCAGGTTCGCCTGCTTCTTCAACCCCGTCCCCTACACGGTCGCCTACAACACCGCCGCCCGCGCCTTGCCCGGCAAAAAAGCCCCTGCCCTGCCGCCGCTGGTCCGGACGGTATTGAGGATGTGCTCCCGGCTGCCTCTGCTCTGGGTGGCGGAAGAAAGCCCGGAAAATCTGAACATCTACTTTCTCAGGACCAAACTTCCGCTTCTGAAACTGCCTTTCGAAATCCTCATCCTGCTGGCAGGCGCAAGTACGCTCCTCATCCTCCCAAGCGGGAAGTGGCGGAAAAAAGAGGGCCTCATCCTCATTCCCATCCTTTCTCTTGCTTTCTTCCTCTGCGTCCGGGAGCCCATCGGCCGCTACCGGCTGCTCCTGCTCCCCTGGTTCGCGCTCCTCGGAGTCTGGGGCGTCGGCTGGGCCTGCACCGGCAAGCGACGGGCACTTGCTTTCCTGCTGACCCTCGCGGTGTTCGGATTCCTGTTTTCGGCGACGCTCACCGCCAGGGTCGGCCGGGCGGCGGACTTCACCGCCTGGGGCTGGGCCCTCGAGGGAGAAGCCGGACGCACCACGCCCGAATCCCTGAAATACTTCCGCACCGCCTGGCAGTTCAAACCCGAACCCGGCAGCGCGGTGAACGTCATCACCCGGGCGATCCGCCTCGATGACCGGGCCCTTGCGGAGCGGACCGCCGCCGAATGGATGGAAAAGATGCCCTCTCCCCTCGCCTTCTACTACGGCGCAGTGGCCGCCTATCCCAAGTACGGCGAAATGGCGAAATGCCTGCGGCAGGTCGTCCCGGAGCAGCTCCCCGAGCTGCAGCGAGTCCGTTATTACCTGCTCGACGGAGAGAGCCGCCGGAACACGGGGGACCTTGCCGGAGCGAAGCGCAGTTACGCTTCGGCGCTGAAGACCCCTGCGGGCACGCCCGCCCAGCGGCGTCACGCCGAAGAGTGTTTGAAACAACTTCAACAAGGAGATAAGAAATGATCGAAGGATTCCGCATCATCGATGCCCACTGTCACCCCATCGCCGAGCCTGATGTTTCCATCATCAACGCTTACGGCACCCCCGACAATACCAAAGATTTCTTCACGGAAATGCGCAACGCGGGGCTGGATTTCTGCTGCGGCTCCGTCATCAAGCCTGACAGGGAGCCCAAGGATTTCAGCTCCTTCGCCCGGACCAACGCCGCGGGCTACCGCATCGAGCGGGAGTACCCCGACTTCTACCAGACGGGGATCCGGATCAATCCCCTCTTCGTCAAGGACTCCCTCGCCGAATTGGAAAAATACCATAAACTCGGCGTCACCTGGGTGGGCGAGCTCGTTCCCTATTCCAGCGGCTACAGCTCCTACTCTTCTCCGGAAATTCTGGAGATCTTTTCCGTGGTCCGGGATCTGGGCATGACGGTGAGCGTCCACTCCCCCGACGAGGAGGACATCGCGAAATTGATGGAAAATCTCCCCGGCCTCAACGTGGTGGCCGCCCATCCGGGGGAAAAGCCACGGGTCATGCTCCGCGTGGAACTGATGAAGCGTTTCCCCGGCCTCTACTGGGATCTCTCGGGCACGGGCCTTTTCCGCTGGGGGATGCTCAAATACATGGTGGACCAGTGCGGCCCGGAAAAGATCCTCTTCGGCACCGACTTCCCCATCTGCAACATCGCCATGCAGATTTACGGCGTCTTAAGCGAACATATTTCGGACGAAGCCCGTGTCGCCATCTTCTCCGGGAACTTCGAGCGGCTCTGCGGCCGAAAGAAACAGGGATAAGCCCCCGTGCCGGAACTCCCCGAAGCCGAAAATATCCGCCGGGCTCTTCAGGAACGGCTCCCCGGCCGACGCATCGTGCGCGTGGAGGTGTTCACCCCCGCCATGCGGACGCCCCTCACGCCTCTCTTGAAGGCGAACCTCGAAGGGGCGGAGTTCATCGCCGTCCGCCGCCGGGGGCGCTACCTCGCCGCCGAAATCACGGGGGAGCGGGCCTTTCTCATGCACTTCGGCATGTCCGGCGTGGTCCGGGTGGAGCCCGCCTCGGTCCCCCGGCGGAAGCACGAACACCTCTTTCTCCATCTGGACGACGGCAATGTCTTCCGCTTCGAGTGCCCCCGGCGCTTCAGCCTTTTCGAACTCCATCCACTCCCTCCGGGAAAAAAATTCCCCGCCGCACTGGACAAACTGGGAGTCGAACCTCTCGAAAAGGGGTTCACGGCCACTTACATGCTCGAACGCGCCGCGGGCAAGAAAGTTTGCGTCAAAGTCTTTCTCATGGACAACGCCGTGGTGACGGGCATCGGCAACATCTATGCGACGGAAACGTTTTTCTCTTCCGGCGTCGATCCCCGGCGGCCCGCGGGCGAAATCACGCCGCCCGAATGGCGAAGAATCGTGAGAAACGCGAAAAAGATCCTTTCCCGAGCTGTCGAAGCAGGCGGCACCACCGTTTCGGACTTCCTCACCGTGGACGGCAGCCGGGGCGCTTTCGCCTGCGAGCTGCAAGTCTACGGCAAAGCGGGGACGCCCTGCCCCCGGTGCGGCACGGTCATCGAGAGCGTGACCTTGGGCGGCAGAAGTTCCGCCTTCTGCCCCAGGTGCCAGAAGTAGCTCACTTCTCCTTCCGGGCGGTCTCCTTCAGCTCGGAAAGCATTTTCGAGGCGGCCTCGGCCCGGCGGTGCATGGCGATGAAGCGTTCCATGGATTCCCCCGCCTGCAAGGCCCCAGCCGCGGGCGCCCTGCCCTTGAAATAGCCCGGTGCGAAGCCGGGAAAGGCAGGATAGCTCTTCCCGTTGACCGTGAAGGGCCGGGAAATGTCGATCCCGGCTTCGAGGGCGGGGGAGTTCGGGGCAAGCGTCACGTCCGGCAGTCCGGGCAGATCGTTTTTGTTCCAGATGGTCAGAGAGGACTTGAGATCCAGGACCTTGCTGACCTTGACGATGTCGGGCTCCGACCGGAACTTGCCGATGGCCTTGGCGTCGAAGGTGTAGAGCAGATCGGGCCCGGCCAGTTCGTGGGTCTTCACCCCCAGCCGCGGATTGTCCTTGTAGATGTTGTTGAGCTCGTAAAAGGGCATGACCATGCGGAACCTCTTGCTGAGATACCGGACGTAGAAGGCGCAGTTCCACCCCTTGTCGTGACCGCCCCAGAAGGTGTTGTGGTAGATGTAGAACTTCCCCGCGTCCACAGGATCGGGCGGATCCTGCTTGTAGACGGGCTCCTTGCCGCCCTTGGGCGGAGGATCGAAATTGACCTTGTCCGCCGCCGTGTGGGAGGAGCAGTGCACGTAGATCTGGCTCCCCGCGTGCCGGGCCTGAACGAAAAGATTCCGGTAGTGATACTCCTCGCGCTTCGCCCGTGCGTGGCGCAGATCGTGGATCCTCAAGGGGATGCCGCAGTTCGTCACCAGATTGTCGTGGAATTTGCCCACGGTGGTGGAGCCGGTGCAGATGCCCACGCTGGACATTTCGCGGACCACGTTCCCCGCGACCTCGCAGTCCACGCCCAGCGCGTCCATGCCGATGAGCCCCTGCAGGATGAGGTTGTTCAGGATCTTCGTGTTCCGGCCGCAGTCGTAGATGCCCACGTCGTCCGAACTGCTGGTCCCGATGACGTACTTGAAGACCTCATAAAGCATGCCGCCCCGCATGTCCTCGTCGCTGCGGAGCTGGAAAAGATCGCTGCGGATGAAGCCCGCCGTCAGGATGTTGTCCCGGATGACGCAGCCGTTCGCTTTCGGGCCGATCAGGATCCGGTTGCCGCCGTGCATGAGGAGGCACTTTTCGACCGTGTTGTGCGAAGTCCCCCCCCATAGATGGATCTGACGGCGGGATCCCCGGAAATGCAGATCGCGGAAGGTGAGAAAGGAGCCGGTGACGCTGAAACAGGTGCCGTAGGAAGCGGTGAAACGGTGGTCCTGCACCTTTTCCTTTTTGGCGAAGCGCACGTACAAAACGCCGTCATGCCAGCCCGAAAGGACGTTGCCGATGGTGTCGAAGAAAGGTTCCCGCTTCATGTTCATGTAGGGATGGGTCATCTTGATGTCGGCGGGCAAACTGAGGAAATCCAGCCCCGGCAGGCGTTTGGTGCCGGGGACGAATTTGCTCCAGATCTCCGGGGCGCCGATCTCCTTCGGGAGCGGCTTCCGCCGGGGAAGCGCCATGCTCAGGCGGTTGATGTACGCGATCATGGCCCCGTCCATCATGATGAGGTCGGGGCGCTTGGCGACGGGGGTCTTCCACGCGTCGGCGTGGATCTCCGGCGCGGGGGTCCACTTGGAAAGCACGGTCCCCGGAGCCTCGACGATGGTGAGGAATTCCCCTTTCGGGCCGCGCGTCCCCGCGAAGACGATGGGGGCGTCCTTTTTCCCGGACCGTCCGAAGGTGATCTGTTCCCGGTAGATCCCCGGACCGATCTTCACCGTGTCGCCGGGCCTCGCCCGCGAAGCGGCCCTGGCGATGGTGGCGAAGGGGGCCTTCGCGCTCCCCGGATTCCTGTCGTCCCCGGACTTGGCCACGAAAAGCTCCGCCCCCTGCGCCGCAAAGACGGCCGGGAGCACCCAGCAGAAAACGCTTCTCAGCTTCATTTTTCCCGATCCCCTTTCTCTTTTGCCTTTCCGGCAGATCGTTTTTTCAGTTCGTTCAGCATCCCGACGGCCGCTTCGGCCCGGCGGTGCATGGCGGTGAAACGCGCCATGGATTCCCCCTTCTGCAGCGCTCCCGCCGCGGGGGCTTTCCCCTTGAAATATCCCGGCGCGAAGCCCGGCAATGCGGGGTATGTTTTCCCGTTCACCGTGAAAGGCCGTGAAATGTCGATGCCTGTTTCGAGCGCGGGAGAACCGGGAGCAAGCGACAGGTCCGGCAGTCCGGGCAGGCCGCCCTGCTTCCAGACTCTTCGTGTCTCCTCACGCGTCAGAGCCCGGTTGAACCCGAGCACCCCCGGATCCTTGCGCTCCATCCTGGAGGTGTCGGAAAAGGCGTAGAGAACGTTGCCAGCGAAAAGCTCCTGCTGGGACTGACGCCAGTTGCAGTGGTCCTTGAGAAAATTGTTGACCGCGAAGAAGGGCATGGCCATGCGGAAGCGGCGGCTCAGGTAGAGCACGGGCAGCTGGGTCATGAAGGTGTCCCTTTCGCTGCCGCCCCAGAAGGTGTTGTGATAGATGTAGAATTTCCCCGCATCCACCGGGTTCGGGGGATTTTTCTTGTATTTTTTCGTCCCCGGCTCGAAGTTGATCACGTCGTCCCCGTACTGGTGCGAGGTGCAGTGGACCCACATCTGAGAGCCTTCACGGGGAGCCTGGACGTAAAGATTGCGGTAGTGGTACTCCTCCCGCTTCGCCCGCTTGTGGCGCACGTCGTGGATCCGCAGGGGAATGCCGCAGTTCATCACCAGATTGTCGTGGAACTTGCCTGTGGTCCGGGCGCCGGTGCAGATGCCCACGCTGGCCATTTCGCGCACGACGTTGCCGCTGACCTCCTCATCCGTCCCGAAGGCTTCGATGCCGATGAGCCCCTGCAGGAACACGTTGCCGACGATCCTCGTGTGGCCGCCCTTGTCGTTCACGCCCATGTCGTCCGACGTGGAAACGCCGGTGATGTACTTGAAGACCAGATAGATCATGCCGCCCCGCATGTCGTCGGGCTTCCGGAGCCGGAAGACGTCGCCCCGGATGAACCCCGCCGTCAGGATGCACCCTTCGACCGTGGTGTATTCGGCGGGCCTTTCGATGAGGACCCGGCTGCCCCCGTGCATCAGAAGACACCTTTCGACGGTGTTGTGCGAGGAGTTCCCCGTCAGGCGGAACTGACTGCGGGAGCCCCGCATGTGGAGATCCCGGAAACGCAGATGCGAAACATCCTTCAATGTGAAGCCGCTGCCGCTCGAAGCGAAGAAACGGTGCTCCCGCGGGTTGCCGCCGTCGGCGAAGCGCACGTAGAGGGCCCCTTTGTGCCAGCCCGAGAGCACGAAGCCTATGGTCTCCCAGAAAGGCTCCCTGCGGGCGCCGAAATACTGATGCTTCTGCCTGATCCCGGCGGGAAGAGAGAGCAGATCGAATCCGGGGAGACGCCCGCACTTGGGGCCGTACTTGCTCCAGAGCATCTCTTCGTCCAGCTCGGTGGGGAGCTTCTTCCAGCGGGGAAGTTCCATGGTGAAGCGGTTGATGTAAGCGATCATGAAGCCGTCCATGAGCACCAGATCGGGCCGTCTGGCGAGGGGCGTTTTCCAGACCTCCGGCCCGACCTCGGGGGCGGGGGTCCACCGCAAAAGGGTCTCGCCCGGGGGCTCGATGACGGTGAGGAATTCCCCCTTTTTCCCGCGAGTCCCGGCGAAGGTGATGGGAGAATCCTTCTTCCCCGACCGGGTGAAGGTGAGCTGTTCCCGGTAGAGCCCCGGACCGATCTTGACGGTGTCGCCGGGGTTCGCGAGGGAAGCGGCCCGACCGATGGTGGCGAAGGGGGCGGCGGGACTCCCCGGATTCCCGTCATTCCCCGAGGGGGAAACGTATAACTCCGCGCCGCGGAGCGCACCCGCAAGAACCACGACGCAGAGAAACGCAGCGCCGGCTTTCCGCATTTTCACTCCTCCTCACACCGTCAGCGGCCGGCCGGGGCGGCGTTCTTCTTCAATTCCGCAAGCATCTTCACGGCCCTTTCGCCCTTCAGGAACAAGTCGTTGAAAAAAGCCATGGATTCCCCGGCCTGCAGCGCCCCCGCCGCCGGGGCCTTGCCCTTGAAATAACCGGGCGCAAGCCCCGGAAAGGCGGGATAGTTCTTCCCGTTCACGGTAAAAGGCCGGGAGACATCCACGCCGATCCCGAGGGCCGGGGAGTCGGGCGCGAGCGTAAGGTCCGGCAGACCGGGCAGGCCGCCCCCCTTCCAGATCTTTTCGGACTGCTTCAAGGTGAGAAATTTGTTGAACTTGGCCACGTCGGGATCCTTGCACTTGAGTTTCGGATCTTCGAAAAAGACGTAGAAGAGATTTCCCGCCAGGATCTCGTGGGCGCGGATCCGCCAGTTGCAGTGCTCCTTGAAGATGTTGTTGACAAGGTGGAAAGGCATGGTCATGCGGAACCGCTCGCTCAGGTAGGAGACGGGGAACGGCGGAAAGTAGGTGTTCCGCTGGTTCCCGCCCCAGAAGGTGTTGTGATAAATGTAGAATTTCCCCGCGTCCACGGGAGCGGGGGGATTTTTCTTGTACTTCCGGGTGCCGGGCTCGAAGTTGACCATGTCCGGCCCTTCCTGATGGGAGGAGCAGTGGAGCCAGACCTGCGACCCTTCCATAGGCTCCTGCACGAAGACGTTGCAGTAGTGGTACTCCTCGCGGTGAGCCCGCTTGTGCCGGATGTCGTGGATCCGCAGGGGGATCCCGCAGTTGGTCACCAGATTGTGGTGGAACTTCCCCGTGGTCCTCGAGCCGGTGTAGATGCCCACGCTGGCCATTTCGCGGACATGATTTTCCCGGACCTCCACGTTGGTCCCGAAGGCCTCGATGCCGATGAGCCCCTGCAGGACCGTGTTCCGGCAGATCGACGTATGGTCGCCGTGGTCGTTCACCCCCACGTCGTCCGAGAGGGCGGTGCCGATGATGTATTTGAAGACGAGGTAGATCATGCCGCCCCGCATGTCGTCGGGCTTCCGGAGCCGGAAGACGTCGTTCCGGATGAAGCCTGCCGTGAGCACGCAGTCCCTGACCGTCGTATGGCTCACCGACCGGTCGATGAAGACCCGGCTGCCGCCGTGCATGAGAAGACACTTTTCGATGGTGTTGTGCGAGGACTTCCCCTCCAGGCGGAACTGGAAGCGGGAGCCCCGCAGGAGCAGGTCCCGAAACCGGAGATATGAGACGTTTCTCAGGACGAATCCGCTGCCGTAAGAAGCGGTGAAACGGTGGTTCTGCGGCTTGTCTCCGTCGGCGAAACGCACATACAGCACGTTGTCGCGCCAGCCCGAGAGCACGTTGCCTATGGTCTCCCAGAAAAGCTCCCTGCGTTCGTGGAAATACTGGTGCTTCTGCCTGATCCCGACGGGCAGACGCAGCAGGTCGAATCCGGAAAGCCGCTTGCAGCCGGGGCCGAACTTGCTCCACAGCATATCCTCGTCCATTTCGGCGGGAAGCGTCTCCCGGCGGGGGAGCTCCATGGTGCGGCGGTTGACGTAAGTGATCATGAATCCGTCCATGAGCATCAGGTCGGGCCGCTTGTTGAGAGGCGCCTTCCAGACCTCCGGCCCGATCTCCGGAGCGGGCGTCCATCCGGTGAGATTCCGGCCGGGAGGCTCCACGACGGTGAGATACTCCCCGCCGGGCCCCCTGCTCCCGGCGAAGGTGACGGGGGAACCCTCCTTCCCCGATTTGCGGAAAGTGATCTGCTCCCGGTAGATGCCGGGGCCGATCCTCACCGTGTCCCCCGGCTGTGCCGCCGCCGCGGCCCTGGCGATGGTGGCGAAGGGGGCCTTCGCGCTCCCCGGATTTTTGTCATTCCCCGAGACGGAAACGAAGAGCTCCGCCCCGAAAGCCGCGCCGGAAAAAAGGACGGCGCACAAAAACAAACGCTTCATCATTCACCTTCCCTTTCACCCGGTACGCTTCAGCGGCCGGCTTTTGCCGTGTTCTTCTTCAGCTCGGAGAGCATCTTGACGGCCGCATCGGCCCGGCGGTGCATTTCGATGAAGTTCCGGGCGGATTCACCCTTCTGGAAAGCTCCCGCCGCCGGGGCCCGGCCCCGGAAATAACCCGGCTTGAAGCCCGGCAGGGCGGGGAATTTCTTCCCGTTCACCGTGAAGGGGCGGGAAACGTCCACGCCCGCCGCAAGGGCGGGGGAATTGGCCGCCAAGGTCAGGTCCGGCAGGCCCGGCAGGTCGTTTTTGTTCCAGATCGTCTCCGAAGCGGCCTTGCCGACGATCTTGTCCAGCTTGACGATCTCCTTGTCCTTCCGGGACTTGAGGGGGATATCCTCGCCGAAGGTGTAGAGCACATTGGGCCCGGCCAGTTCGTGGGTCTTGATCTCCATCCTCGGGTTGTCCTTGTAGATGTTGTTGAACACGAAAAAGGGCATCACCATGCGGAACCGCCGGCTCAGGTAAGCGACGTCGAAAGCGCAGTTCCAGCCGGTGTCGTTGCCGCCCCAGAAGGTGTTGTGGTAGATGTAAATCTTCCCCGGATCCACCGGGGCGGGGGGATTTTCCTTGTAGACGGGATATTTCGCGCCCCGTTTCGGAGGTTCGAAGTTGACCATGTCCGGCCCCCAGCGGTGGGATTCGCAGTGCACGTAGGTCTGGCCGCCGCCGTGCCGGGCCTGCACGTAGAGGTTTTTGTAATGGTATTCCTCCCGCTTCGCCCGCTTGCCCCGCAGATCGTGGATCCGCAAGGGGATGCCGCAGTTCATCACCAGATTGTGATGGAACCTGCCTGCGGTGGTGGGGCCGGTGCAGATGCCCACGCTGGACATTTCACGGACCACGTTGCGGGCGACTTCGCAGTCGGCGCCGTAGGCGTCCATGCCGATAAGCCCCTGCAGGATCAGATTGTCGCAGATCTTCGTGCCCTGCCCGTGATCGCTGATGCCGATGTCGTCGGAACTGGAGACGCCGATGACGTATTTGAAGAATTCGTAGAGCATGCCGCCCCGCATGTCCTCCTTGCTCCGGAGCTTGAAGAGGTCGTTCCGGGTGAAGCCCGCGGTCAGGATGGAGTTCCGCACGATGGTCCCCGACGCGCCGTCGATGCGGATCCGGGCGCCGCCGTGCATCAGAAGACAGTTTTCGATGGTGGTGCAGGCGGCCTTCTTCCGGATCCGGAACTGGGTCCGGGAGCCCCGCATATGCAGGTCACGGAAGGTGAGATGGGGCGCGTCCACGGTGAAACCTTCGCCGTAGGAGGCGGTGAACCGGTGGGCCTGCGGCTTCTCGTTTTTGGCGAAACGCACATAGAGGAAGCCGTCATGCCAGCCCGAAAGGACGTTGCCGATGGTGTCGAAGAGGGGTTCCCGCTTCATGCCCATGTAAGGGTGCGTCATCTTGATGTCGGCGGGGACGCTGAGGAAATCCAGTCCGGGCAGACGCTTGCAGCCGGGGCCGAACCGGCTCCAGATCTCATCCGCGTTGATCTCCTTCGGGAGCGGCTTCTTCCACCGGGGGAGCGCCATGGTCATGCGGTTGATATAGGCGATCATAGCTCCGTCCATCATGACGAGGTCGGGCCGTTTGGCGAGGGGCGTCTTCCACGCGTCGGGATGGATCTCGGGCGCGGGGGCCCATTTGTCCAGGGCCTTGCCGGGGGCCTCGACGACGGTGAGGAATTCCCCCTTCCGCCCGCGCACCCCCTCGAAGGTGACGGGAGAACCGGGCTTTCCCCCCTTCCTGAAGGTGATCTGTTCCCGGTAGATCCCCGGACCGATCTTCACCGTATCCCCCGGCTTCGCCCGCTGGGCGGCCTTGCCGATGGTGGCGAAGGGCGAACCGGAACTTCCGGAATTCTTATCGTTTCCCGCAGGCGAAACGTACAGCTCCGCCGCAAAGGCCGCGCCGGAAAACACCGCGGCGCTCAACAAAAACCACTTCGAAGTCTCCATGAAAGCTCCTCCCGTAAAACACGTTTCAGCGGCCCTCTCGCACCGCATTCTTCTTCAATTCCGAAAGCATGGCGATGGCCTTCTCGGCCTTCATATGCATGTCGATATATTTTTTCGCATCCTCCCCCTGCTGGAAGGCTCCCGCCGCCGGGGCCTTGCCCTTGAAATACCCCGGAGCGAATCCGGGGAGCGCGGGGTAATTCTTCCCGTTCACGGTGAAGGGCCTGGAAATATCCACCCCCGCCTCGAGGGCGGGAGAACCGGGCGCGAGGGTCATGTCCGGCAGACGGGGCAGATCGTTTTTGTTCCAGAGCCGCTCCGTGGCCGCCTTGCTGACCACCGTGTTCAGTTTGGGCACGGCGGGGTCGCGCCGCTCCTTGCCGGGCACGTCCTCGCCGAAGGTGTAGAGCACGTTGGGCCCGGCCAGCTCGTGGCTCTTCGTATCGAGCCTGTAGCTGTCCTTGAAGATGTTGTCGATCACGAAGAAGGGCATGACCATGCGGAACCGTCGGGAAAGACGGACCACATCGAACTGGGGCGCCCATTCGTTGCCTCCCCAGAAGGTGTTGTGGTAGAGGTAGATCCTCCCGGCATCCACCGGGTCCGGGGGATCGTCCTTGTAGCGGGGGACCTTTTCCCCCTTGGTCTGAGGCTCGAAGTTGACCTTGTCGGCGGCCAGATGAGAGGAGCAGTGAACGAAGATCTGACTGCCCCCGGACCGGGCCTGGATATAGAGGTTCCGGTAGTGGTACTCTTCGCGCTTCGCCCGCTTGCCCCGCAGGTTATGGAGCCGCAGGGGGATGCCGCAGTTCATCACCAGATTGTGGTGGTATTTCCCCACCGAAGTGGCCCCGGTGCAGATGCCCACACTGGAAAGTTCGCGCACCACGTTCCCCGCGACCTCGGAGTCGACGCCGTAGGCATCCATGCCGATGAGCCCCTGGGTGATGACGTTGTCGAGGATCTTCGTTCCCGCCCCCGCATCCCTGACCCCCACGTCATCCGAGAGGGAGGTGCCGATGACGTACTTGAAGAATTCGTAGAGCATGCCGCCCCGCATATCCGCGGCGCTCCGGAGCATGAAGAGGTCGTTCCGGATGAACCCCGCCGTCAGGATGGAATCCCGGACGACGGTGTCCCGTGCCCCCTCTTCGATCCGAACCCTGGCGCCGCCGTGCATCAGCAGGCAGTTTTCGACGACCGTCCCGACGGCCCCCTTTCTGATCCGGAACTGGGTCCGGGAGCCCCGCATGTGCAGATTGCGGAAGGTGAGATAAGGCGCCTCCACCGTGAAGCCTTCGCCGTACGAGGCGGTGAAGCGGTGATCCTGCGGCTTCCGCTTGTCTGCGAAACGGACGTAAAGCGTCCCCTTGTGCCAGCCGGAAAGGACGTTGCCGATGGTGTTGAAGAGGGGTTCCCGCTTCATGCTCATGTAAGGGTGCGTCATCTTGATGTCGGCGGGGACGCTGAGGAAATCCAGCCCCGGCAGACGCTTGCAGTCAGGGCCGAACTTGCTCCAGATCTCCGGGGCGCCGATCTCCTTCGGGAGCGGCTTCTTCCACCGGGGAAGGTCCATGGTCATATGGTTGATGTAGGCGATCATGGAGCCGTCCATCATGATCAGGTTGGGCCTGTTTGCAAGCGGGATCTTCCACGCGTCGCGGTGGATCTCGGGCGCGGGAACCCAGCCGGTGAGGACCTTGCCGGGAGCCTCGATGACGGTGAGGTATTCCCCGTTCTTCCCCCTCGTTCCGGCGAAGGTGACGGGGGCGCCTTTCTTCCCGCCCTTCCTGAAGGTGATCTGCTCCCGGTAGAGTCCGGGGCCGATCCTCACCGTGTCCCCCGGTTTCGCCGCCAGCGCGGCCTTGCCGATGGTGGCGAAGGGGGCCTTTTCGCTCCCCGGATTCTTGTCGCTGCCCGCGGGGGAAACGTACAGTTCGGCGCCGAAACACGCGCCCGCGAACAAAGCCGCGCCGCAAAGGAAAAAACGATCCATTCTCATTTGCCGATCTCCTGGCGGCTTTCATTTGCCGCGTTCTTTTTCAATTCCGAAAGCATCCTTATGGCTGCCTCGGCCTTCTTGTGCATATCGACGAAGCGCCGGGCCGATTCCCCCTGCTGCAGCGCGCCCGCGGCGGGAGCCCTGCCCTTGAAGTAGCCGGGCGCAAAGCCGGGGAAAGCGGGATACTTCCTTCCCCTCACCGTGAAGGGGCGGGAAATGTCCACCCCGGCCCCGAGGGCGGGAGAATCCGGCGCGAGGGAAAGGTCCGGCAGGCCCGGCAGGTCGTTTTTGTTCCAGATCCCCGCGGACGCCTTCACCCCGAGGGTCCGGTTCAATTTGGGCACTTCGGGATCCAGACGGGAGGCCTTTTCCATCCTTTCGCTGAAAAGGTAGAGCAGATTGGGCCCGGCCAGCTCATGGGTCATCGTCAGCAGCCGGGAGGGGCAGTCCTTGAAGATGTTGTTGACCAGATAGAAGGGCATGGCCATGCGGAACCTTTCGTAGAGATACTGGACGGAGAAGGCGGGCCGCCAGTCCTCGCCGCCCCAGAAGGTGTTGTGATAGATATGGATCTTGCCCGCGTCCACGGGGGCGGGGGGATCCTTCTTGTAGACCGGCTCCTTCTTGCCTGGGACCTTCTCGAAGTTGACCATGTCGGGGCCCCAGCGGTGGGATTCGCAGTGGACGAAGATCTGGCTCCCGCCGTGGCGGCTCTGGACGAAAAGGTTCCGGTAGTGGTACTCTTCCCGCTTCGCCCGCTGGTCGCGCAGACGGTGGATCCGCAGGGGGATCCCGCAGTTCATCACCAGATTGTCGTGGAATTCCCCCACCGTCCGGGGACCGGTGCAGATGCCCACGCTGGACATTTCGCGCACCACGTTGCGGGCGACTTCGCAGCCGGGGCCGTAGGCGTCCATGCCGATGAGCCCCTGCAGGATCAGATTGTCGACGATCCGGCAGTTGTTCCCGTAGACCTTGAGTCCCGAGTCGTCGGAGCTGGAGGTGCCGATGATGTATTTGAATATCACGTAGAGCAGCCCGCCCCGCATGTCCTCGGCGCTCCGGAGCTTGAAGAGATCGCTGCGGACGAAGCCCGCCGTCAGGATGGAGTTCTTCACCGTCACGTCGGAGGAGCCCTCCTCGATGCGGATCCGGGCGCCGCCGTGCATCAGAAGACAGCTGTCGATGGTGACGCCGACGGAGCCTTTCCGGATCCGGAACTGGTTCCGGGAGCCCCGCATGTGCAGGTCGCGGAAGGTGAGGTAGGAGCCCGACACGTCGAAGCCGCTCCCGTAGGAGGCGGTGAAACGGTGATCCCGCGGCTTCCCGCCGTCGGCGAAACGCACATAGAGAAAACCGTCGCTCCATCCCGAAAGCACGTTGCCGATGGTGGGCCAGAACAGCTCCTTCCGCGTACCGAAATAGCGGTGCTTCACCTCGATCTTCGCCGGGAGACGCATCAGATCGAAGCCGGGAAGACGTTTGCATCCGGGACCGAAGGCGCCCCAGAACATGTTTTCGTCCATTTCCGCCGGAAGCTTTTTCCACGGGGCGAGCTTCATGGTGGAAGAATTCACGAAGGTGATCATGGCCCCGTCCATCATGATGAGATCGGGCCTTTTGGCGAGGGGCGTCTTCCAGACCTCCCTATGGATCTCCGGCGCGGGGGTCCACTTGGCCAGGACCTTGCCGGGGGCTTCCACGATGGTGAGGAACTCCCCGTTCTTCCCCCGCGTCCCCGCGAAAACGACGGGAGAACCCTTTTTGCCGGACTTCCTGAAGGTGATCTGTTCCCGGTAGATGCCGGGGCCGATCTTCACCGTGTCGCCCGGTTTTGCCGCGGCGGCGGCCCTGGCGACGGTGGCGAAGGGCGCTTTCGCGCTCCCCGGATTTTTGTCGCTCCCGGACTTGGCCACATAAAGATCCGCGCCCTCAGCCGCCAACGCGGCCAGAAGCGCACAGCAAAAGAGGGAGATCGGTTTCATCATTTGTTTCCTTTCGCCTCGACGGCGCTTTTCTCTTTAAGTTCGTTCAGCATCTTTATCGCCGCCTCGGCCCGGCGGTGCATGGCGATGAAGCGCGCCATGGATTCGCCTCCCTGCAGCGCCCCCGCCGCCGGGGCTTTGCCCTTGAAATACCCCGGTTCGAAGCCCGGAAGGGCGGGAAAATTCTTCCCGTTCAGGGTAAAGGGCTTCGAAACATCGACGCCCGCTTCGAGGGCGGGAGAGCCGGGAGCCGGCGTCAGATCCGGCAGGCCCGGCAGGTCGTTCGTGTTCCAGAGTTTCCGGGAACTTTCCACGGTCAGGACCTTGTTGACCTTGGCCACCTCGGGCTCGCGCCGGGGCACCGAGGCGGCGCGGGTGTTGAAGACGTAAAGCACATTCGGGCCGGGGACTTCGTGGGTCTTGACTTCGAGCAGGGGATTGTCCTTGAAGATGTTGTTGAAGACGAAGAAGGGCAGAGCCATGCGGAATCTCTGGCTGTATTCGCGGACGCCGAAGGCGCGCTCCCAGCCGAAGTCCACGCCGCCCCAGAAGGTGTTGTGATAGAGGTAGATCTTGCCCGCATCCACCGGATCCGGCGGGTTCTCCTTGTAGTTCCGCGTCCCCTTCACGAAATTGACCATGTCCGGCCCCCAGCGGTCGGATTCGCAGTGCACATAGGTGTGACTGCCGGAGTGCCGGGCCTGAACGAAAAGGTTGCGGTAATGGTATTCCTCCCGTTTCGCCCGCTTGCCCCGCAGATCGTGGATCCGCAGGGGAATGCCGCAGTTGGTCAGCAGATTGTCGTGGATCCTTCCCACGGTGGTGGCCCCGGTGCAGATGCCCACGCTGGCCATTTCGCGGACCACGTTCCCCGCGACGTCGCAGTCGACGCCGCAGGCGTCCATGCCGATGAGCCCCTGCAAAATGAGATTGCCGCAGATCTTCGTGCCGGTCCCCCTGTCCTTGACGCCCGAATCGTCGGAAAGAGCGGTGCCGATGACGTACTTGAAGATCAGATAGAGGAGCGCGCTCCGCATGTCCTTGTCGTCGCGGAGCCGGAAAAGGTCGTTCCGGATGAAGCCCGCCGTCAAAACGGAATTTTTCACCGTGACGCCCGAAGCCCCCTCGTCGATGCGGACCCGGCAGCCGCCGTGCATCAGGAGACAATTGTCGACGGTGACGTCGGAACTTGTCTTCGCGATCCAGATCTGGACCCGCGAACCGCGCATGTGGAGATCCCGGAAAACCAGGTGCGAACTCCAGACGGTGAAGCCCGTTCCGTAAGTGGCGGTGAAGACGTTCTCCCGCGGCCTCCTTTCATCGGCGAAACGGACGTAGAGAAATCCCCTGTGCCAGCCCGAGAGGACGTTTCCGATGACGGGCCAGAACTGTTCCTTGCGCTTGCGGAACATAAAGTGCTTCACCCGGATCTCGGCGGGAAGACGCATCAGGTCGAATCCGGGCAGACGCTTGCATCCGGGCCCGAATTTGCCCCAGAACGTATCTTCGTCGAGCTCCTTGGGAAGTTCCTTCCTGCGGGGCAGCTCCATGGTGAGAGGGTTGATGTACGCGATCATGGAGCCGTTCATCATGACCAGGTCGGGCCGTTTGGCGAGGGGGGCCTTCCAGACCCGGGACCCGATCTCAGGCGCGGGGGTCCACCCGGTCACGACCGTCCCCGGCGCCTCGACGACGGTCAGGAATTCCCCGTTTTTCCCCCTCGTCCCCGCAAAGGTGACGGGAGCGCCCTTTTTGCCGGAGCGCCTGAAACCGATCCGTTCCCGGTAGAGACCGGGGCCGATCTTCACCGTGTCGCCGGGCTCCGCCGCGGCGGCGGCACGGGCGATGGTGGCGAAGGGCGCATCTTTGCTCCCCGGATTTTTGTCGTTCCCCGAAGGCGAAACGTAAACTTCCGCCGCGAAAGCCGTTCCGGAAAGGAGCACGGCGCACCAGAGACAGTTTCTCAGCTCAACCATGATGGGATGTCCCGCGTCTTTCTCAACGACGCTCAGCCGTGCTTTTCTTCAGCTCGTTCAGCATCCTGATGGCCGCTTCGGCCTTCCTGTGCATCTCGATGAAACGCCGGGCGGACTCCCCTTTCTGCAGCGCGCCCGCGGCGGGGGCTTTGCCCTCGAAGTACCCCGGCTTGAAGCCCGGAAGGGCGGGATAGTTCTTCCCCTTCACCGTGAAGGGCCGCGAAATATCCACGCCCGCTCCGATGGCGGGAGAATCCGGGGCGAGGGAAAAATCCGGCAGACCGGGCAGGTCGTTTTTGTTCCAGAGCCGTTCGGAACTCTTCGCGTCCAGACGGCGGTTCAGCTTCGGCACCTCGGGGTCACGCCGGGCCATGGTGGAAAACTGCCCGTCCATCAGATAGAGGACGTTGGGCCCGGCCAGTTCGTGGGTGGTGGTCCACAGCCGGGGGTTGTCCTTGAAGATGTTGTTGATGACGAAAAAGGGCAAAACCATGCGGAACCGGTTGCTCAAATAAGCCACGGTGAAGGAGGGAGAATCCTCTCTGCCGCCCCAGAAGGTGTTGTGATAGAGGTAAATT
The DNA here is from genome assembly GCA_017443585.1 of Lentisphaeria bacterium. Lineage (GTDB taxonomy): Bacteria > Verrucomicrobiota > Lentisphaeria > Victivallales > Victivallaceae > UBA1784. The sequence continues at coordinate 27,174 of JAFSYV010000127.1, forward strand.
TTGCCCCCGTCCACGGGGTTGGGCGGATTTTTCTTGTAGACGGGCTGCTTGCCGTTGACGGCGGGTTCGAAGTTCTCCTTGTCGGCGAAACGGTGGGACTCGCAGTGGACGAAGACCTGGTCGCCGCCGTGCCGGGCCTGCACGAAAACGTTGTTGTAGTGGTATTCCTCCCGTTTGCCCCGCGCATGGCGGAAATGATGGAGCCGGAGCGGGATGCCGCAGTTCATCACCAGATTGTCGTGGAACTTGCCCACGGTCAGTTCAGTGGTCAGGATCCCGATGCTGGACATTTCGCGGACCACGTTGCCGTAGACCTCGCCGCTGCCTGCGGCGGAAATGCCGATGAGCCCCTGCAGGACCAGATTGTTGCGGAAAACGCAGTTGCTTCCACAGCTGTAGATCCCGTCGTCATCGGAACTGGAGGTGCCGATCAGGTACTTGAAGATCACATAGAGGAGCCCGCCCCGCATATCCTCGGTACTCCGGAGCTTGAAGAGGTCGTTGCGGATGAAGCCCGCCGTCAGGATGGAATTCTGCACCGTGACCCGGGAGGCTCCGGGATCGATGCGGACCCGGCAGCCGCCGTGCATCAGCAGGCAGTTGTCCACCGTGACGCCGACACTTTTCTTTTTGACGAAGATCTGGGTGCGGGAGGCCCGCATGTGCAGATCCCGGAAAGTGATGAAAGAACCGTAAACCGTGAAGCCCTGCCCCGAAGAGGCGGTGAAAGTCTGGTCCTGGATCAGCGCTCCGGGGGCGGCCATGCGTACGTAAAGGAATCCCTTGTACTAGCCGGCAAGCACGTTGCCGATGGTGGGCCAGAACTGCTCCTTGCGGCCGTGGAAATAGCGGTGACTCACCCAGATGTCCGAAGGCAGACTCATGAAGTCGAAGCCGGGCAGACGCCTGCAGCCGGGGCCGAAAGCGCCCCAGAACATGTTTTCGTTGAGTTCTTTGGGGAGAGTCTTCCAGCGGGGCAGCTCCATGGAGGGACGGTTGACGAAGGCGATCATGGCCCCGTTCATCATGATGAGATCGGGCCGCTTGGCAAGAGGGGTTTTCCACACACCCGGCGCGATCTCCGGCGCGGGGGTCCACTTGTCGAGGATCTTACCGGGAGCCTCGACTATGGTGAGGAATTCCCCCTTCTTCCCCCGTGTCCCGGCGAAGGTGATGGGGGCCGCCTTCGTCCCGGAAGCCTTGAAGGTGACCTGTTCCCGGTAGATGCCGGGACCGATCCTCACCGTGTCCCCGGCCTTCGCCGCGGCGGCGGCTTTGGCGATGGTGGCGAAGGGCGCATCTTTGCTCCCCGGATTCTTGTCGTTCCCCGAAGGCGAAACGTACAGTTCGGCCGAAAAAGCCGTGGCGGAAAGCAGGGCCGTACACCAGAAAAATCTCGTTGTCGTCTGCATAACGTCGAACTCCTTTCGATTTCAGCGGCGCTGAGCCGCAGTGGTTTTCTTCAGTTCGGAAAGCATCTTCACGGCCGCCTCGGCCTTTTTGTGCATGCCGATGAAGCGCTCCATGGATTCACCCTGCTGCAGAGCGCCCGCGGCGGGGGCTTTGCCCTTGAAGTAGCCGGGGGCGAATCCCGGAAAGGCGGGGAAGGTCTTCCCGTTCACGGTGAAGGGCTTGGAAATATCCACGCCCGATTCGAGGGCGGGAGAGTCCGGGGCGAGAGTCACGTCGGGCAGACCGGGCAGATCATGTTTGTTCCAGATGGTCTGCGAAGCCTTTTCGTCGAGGACCTTGTCGATCTTGAGAACGTTCTTGTCCTTCCGGGTCATGCGGGAAACCTTCCCGTCGAAGACGTAGAGCAGATTGGGACCGGGCAGCTCAAGGGTCGCAGGTTCCAGACCGGGGGTGTCCTTATAGATGTTGTTGACCACGTAAAAGGGCATGACCATGCGGAATCTTCTTGCGAAACGGGCAACGGTGAAGGTGGTTTCCGTATCGTTGCCGCCCCAGAAGGTGTTGTGATAGATGTAGACCTTGCCCGTGGCCACCGGGGCGGGGGGATTCTGCTTGTAGACGGGATATTTCTTCCCCGGCACCTTCTCGAAGTTGACCACGTCCGGCCCCCAGCGGTAGGATTCGCTGTGAACGTAGATCTGACTGCCGCCGTGGGGCGCCTGCACGAAGACGTTGTTGTAGTGGTATTCCTCCCGTTTCCCGTGACGTCCCCGCAGATTGTGGACCCGGAGCGGGATGCCGCAGTTCATCACCAGATTGTGGTGGCATTTCACCTCGGAGGTGGGGCCGGTGACGATCCCCACGCTGGACATTTCGCGCACCACGTTGTCGCGGACTTCGCACTGCCCGTTGGCGGAAATGCCGATGAGCCCCTGCAGGACCAGATTGTCGCAGATGAG
>JAFSYV010000128.1 GCA_017443585.1 Lentisphaeria bacterium
AAGTCTTCCGGAGGTAAGGGTGAAATGGCGGGGCAAGAGCCCGCCGGGCGTGGGCGAGAGCCGCGCTGTCGAGGCAAACTCCTCCCGCAGCAAGACCAAATAGGGAACGAGCCGCTGCTCTTCGGCGTTATGAAGTTCCGGGTTCTGGTCGCACAGACAGATGGCAGCCGTCCTTCCCTCGGGGAGGATACGGAATCCGGCTTACAGCGTCCGCGGCACCCCCCTTTGTGGAAGTGGTTTTTTGAAGGGATTGCAGGGTCCAAATGGCGAAATATGCGATATTGAGTGACATTCACTCCAACCTCGAGGCGCTGACCGTCGTCCTCGACAAGTGCCGCGAATTGGGTATACAGGAGTATATTTCGCTGGGCGACGTGGTGGGCTACAACGCCGACCCTGCCGAGTGCATGAGGCTGGTCCGCTCCCTCAACCTCATCGCCCGGGTCAAGGGCAATCACGACGATTACGCCTCGTCGGGCAACCTCGACGAGTCAGGCTTCAACCCCAACGCCAAAAAGGCGGTCCTCTGGACCAGGGAACACCTGACCGAAGAGGAGCGCGAATGGCTCAAGAGCGCCCCCTACGATGCCCGGCTTTCCTGCGGCGTCACCCTGGTCCACGCCACCTTGGACACGCCTCAAAACTGGGGATACATCATCGACGCCTTCCACGCCGAAGACAACTTCCTTTATCAGCGGACCTGCCTCTGCTTCTGCGGCCACTCCCATGTGCCCGTGGCCTTCATCAAGAAGCAGATCACCGCTCCCGGCGAACGGCCCATCGACCGGATCGTCCAGTGGAGCAGCTCCTTCGACGAGGATTTCACCGTTCCCGACGTCATCACCATCGAATACCGCAAGAACAACAAGTATCTGCTCAACGTGGGCAGCATCGGCCAGCCCCGCAACGGCGACCCGCGGGCCAGTTTCGTGGTCCTCGACACCGAAGCGATGAAGGTGAGCCGCTACCGGCTGCCCTACGACATCAAGACCACTCAGCAGAAGATCCTGGCCGCCGGGCTGCCCACCCGTCTTTCCGACCGTCTGGCCGTCGGGTCGTGACCTTTTCTTCGTGAACGGGCGGCGGCGATGGAACTTCCCGGTAAAATCCTGGTGATCAAGCCCAGCAGTCTGGGGGATGTGGTGCACGTGTTCCCCGCCCTCGAAATTCTCCGGCGGCGTTTCCCCGATCACGAGCTCGATTTCGTCATCCATCCAGCCTTTGCGGAAATTTTGGACCTTTCCCCCTTCCCGGTGTCGAAGAAGATCCTCTTCCGGCGGAAGGAACTGGGGTCGCTCGCGACCTTTTTCCCGGCCTTCCGGCGGCTGGTGAGGGAGATCCGTTCCAGCCGCTACGACATGGTCATCGACTTCCAGGGGCTCTTCCGGAGCGGCTTTCTCGCCTGGTGCGCCCGAAGCGAACTGACGGCCGGATTCGCCTCGCCCCGCGAAAAAACCGCCGCCTTCTTCTATTCCCGGAAATTCGCCGCGGACCCGACGCGCCACGCCGTCGAGCGCTATGCCGCCTTGGCCAATCAGCTCTGCAAGACCGATCTGGCCGTTCCCGAATTGACGCTCCCCGAGGTGGAACTCGGGCCGGAACTCCGGGACCTTCTGCCTGAACGCTTCCTCGTTCTCGTTCCCGGAGCCCGGTGGGAAACGAAGGTCTTTCCGCCCGCCTTTTTCGCCGCCGCGGTGAACGAAGCGCGGAGATCCCTTCCGGGACTGACCGCCGTCATCGCGGGCGCCGCATCCGATCGGCCCCTCGCCGCGGCCATCGCCGAAAAACTCCCCGGCGCCGTCGATCTGACGGGCCGGACCTCGCTTCTGCAGCTGGCGGGAGTCATGCAGAGGGCGGCCGCCGTCCTGACCAACGACTCCGGCCCCATGCACGTCGCGGCCCTGGTCGGCACACGGGTCTTCGCCCTTTTCGGGCCCACGCTCCCCGAGCGGACCGGCCCTTACGGCGCCCGGCACCGGATCTTCCGGAAGGAAGGTCTTTCGTGCCTGGGCTGTCTGAAGAGAAAGTGCGTATTTCCGGACATCCCCTGTCACGCCCTCGATCCGGCCGCCGTCGGCAGGGAAATCGGTTCGTTCGTCGCTTCGGCCGGAAGCGGGGAGGCCCGCTGAAATTTCGGAATATCAAGGAGACAACATGAAAAGATCACTGCTGACAATGCTGCTGCTGGCGGCGACGTTCGGGGGGATTTCCCTCGAGGCTCAGATCGGGATGCACATCAGCGTCAACCGCACGGCGTACATGCAGTACGAGCCGATTTTCGCCAGGATAACGTTCCGGAACGACACCGGCAAGGCCCTGCTTTTCGGCAAATCCCCCCAGCTGCAGGGGTTTCTGATGCTGGAGATCAAGAGCGGCACCAAGCTGGTTCCGAAGCGGAAGGGCAAGGAAATTTCCATCGACGGCCTGGTGCTGGGGCCGGGGGAGATCCGTTCCATCATCATTCCGGTCAACGAGTACTACGATGTCGACCGGCTGGGAACGTATGAGATCCATGCCTACGTGGCCCATGCCATGCTCAAGAAGGAGTACCGGAGCCCCGCCGTCTTCTTCCGGGTGGAGTACGGCGGCGTGGTCTGGAAACAGACCGTGGGCGTCCCCGACCTCTACAGCAAGATCCGGGCCCAGAGCGAGGAGCGCACCTATGAGATCCGCTCCATGAGCGAAGGCCGCCGCCGCCTCTATTATCTGGTGGTGTCGGACGACAAGCACGTGTACGGCGTGGTCCGCATCGGCCACCAGGTGGGCTACGAAAAGCTCCAGGTCGAGATCGACATGCTGAGCCGGATCCATCTGCTGGTGCCCGTGTCGCCGCGGGTCTTCCACTACCTTTCCTTCAGTCTGGACGGAGCCAACATCAACAACAGCTTCTGGAAGACTTCGAACACGATCCCCCAGCTTTACCGGAATCCGAAAACGGGTGTCGTCACCCGGCTGGGCGGGGTCGAAGCCATCGCCGGGAGGGACTTCATCGACGCGGGCCGGAACCGTACGGGTTCCAAACTCCTCTTCGACGAGGAGCTGGAAAACGCCTCGCGGCAGGCCCTCCCCAAGCCGGCCAAAGATCAGCCCATGTTCGATCTGGGCCGCGGATTGGAAAAAACCGTCAAAGGCAACATCTTCAACAAGGAGGATTGAGCTGGACGGATGAAGTTGATCATGAGCAGGAGGATCGATTTGCCATGAAAGAGGTGCATTCAGGAGAAACCGTTTCCGGCGTGGTCAAGCCGGCCTGGAGCGAAAAGCCGCTCGACACGACGACGCTTCCCGACGGGGTGAGGGAGTTCACCGACGGGAAGAAATTTTACTATCTCAACGTGCTCAACGGCCCCCTGCCCGGTCCGGCTGAGACGGCCAGGTGGAAAGAGGAGTGGGCGAAGATGCTCGGCACACCCGCTCCGGACTACGAATTCCCCCGGAAGTGCGAACTGTACTTCAAGTTTTCCCAGCCGGGCTACGACGGGGAGCTCTATCACCAGAACAACGCTCCCGGCAAGGTCCAGGAGACCATGCTGCTGCTGCCGCGTCAGGGCAAACCGCCCTATCCCGTGGTGATCATGCCCTTTTACGTGCCCTCCCACATCATCGGCTTCGATCCGCAGACGGGCGAAGAGATCCCGGTGACGGGGGGCCGCCCGCCGGAAGTCTACAAACGGGGAGCCATGCTGGCCGAGGAGGGATTCGCGGTGCTCACCTGCCAGTCCTACTACCGGACCTACATTCAGAACGACATGCCCGAAAGTTTCGACCGCTGGGCCTGCGCCGCCCGTGCCCTGCTCCGCGACAACCCCGACTGGAGCGGCGTGGGCAAGCTCGTGGCCGACAACCGGCTGCTGGCGGACTTCGCCGAAACGGATCCCCGGCTGGACCGGGACCGCATCGCCATCATGGGCCACTCCCTGGGGGGCAAGATCGCCTTTTACACCGGCTGTCTGGAGCCCCGGATCAAGTGCAGCGTGGCCAGCGACTGGGGACTGGGCTGGCACCAGACCAACTGGGAGGACATCTGGTACTGGGGCGATAAGGTCAAGGAGATGGAGAGGAAAAACATGGAGCACTCCCAACTCTTGGCCGTCTACGGACCGCCGCTTCTGGTCATCGCCGGACTTTACGACGACGAAGGCGCTTCGGCCTTTCTCGACCGGGCGGCGGCGGTCCGGGGCGAAAAGGGAAAGTTCCTGCTGGACCACCACGGTCAGGGACACCGGATCCCGCCGGCCAGTTTCGCCAACGCGGTCCGTTTCCTGAAATCAGGTCTTGGAGTTGAAAAATGAACGGAACAAAGCATTTCACCGACACCTTTCTGCCGCCGCTCGCCCCGGAACTTTTCGAAAAATTCAGCTTTTTCGACCTGTATCCCTTCGACGGGGGCGGCTCCTTCATCAACCACGAGATCATCGGCAGCGTCAACGACCGGGAGTACACGCGGGCCGTCGTCGAAAACGATGCGCTGGTGGAGTTCGGCGGCTTCGAAGAGACCGATTTCCTGAAATTCGAACGCTGGCGGACCATCGAACGCAGCTGCTGGATCAACCGGATGTACTTCATCGCCCCCATGGCCGCCTGGGCGAAGAAGAGCGGTGATGAAAAGCTCGCCCGCAAGGTTTACGACATCATGCTCCGTTTCGGCCGGACCCCGGAGTACGCCGCCCCCGCCACTCAGGAAGAGACGGTGGAGCTCCACCGTGAGGTGCTCCGCCGCCGGGACGAGGAGTACAACGCCCTCGGGCCCGAATTCGACGCCGCCATCCCCTACCAGTGGTTCGATTTCCAGCCGGCCAGCCGGATCATCCACATGATCCACGCCATGTATTTTCTGCGGGACTTCCGTATCCTCAGCGACGAAGAGCAGGAGGAGCTCGAAGAGCTGATCTTCATCCACGTCCGGAACATCTACTGGGGCGAATCCGGCGGGATCCAGCTGCGCCCCGGCAACCATCAGGCGCTTCGGGGGCTGGCCCTCATGCTGGGCTGTGCCTTCTTCCGCGGCGAACGGGGAACGGATCAATGGGCCGCCACGGCCGAAAGGATCTGCAATTATCATATCCTCAACGATTTCCTTCCGGACGGAATGCTGATCGACCTGAGCCCCTCGTATCACTTCTTCGAGTGCTGGATCACACGGGACATCATCGCCCTCGCCGACCGGGAGCACTACGATATCACCCCAGAAGCCAGAGAACGGGCGGCCAAGGCTTTCGGCATCTGCCGGGCGCTCCGCCAGCCGGACGGGCTTTCCCCCGTCATCAGCGACGGCTATCCCCTCAATATGGAGATCTTCGTCCGAAGTCTGGGCGAACAGGAGAGCGCCGAGGCGGTGGAACTGTGCCTGACGGAAGCGAAAATGGCGGTGAAAGCCCGCCCCGACGGGGATTTTCTGCTCTTCGACTGCTCGCCTCTGCTCCACAAGCTTTCCCATTTTCACGGGGGCAAGCAGGCTCCGGTCCTCTTTCTGAAGGGGCGGTGTTTCCTCACCGACAGCGGCTGCTGCAGTTACGACGATGCTGATTTTTCCGAATACTTCAAGCAGTGTTTCGCCCACTCTTCGCTCCTCGTGGACGGCAAGGGGGACAGTGTGCTCCAGGGGCTCTACACCTGGCTCGCCGCGCCCGAATGCACCCTTTCGGCCTGGCAGGGCGACGCCGTTTCCTCCGAAATGGTTTCGCCAGCTCCCGGCTGGGAGCAGGTCAAGTGGCGGAGACGTCTCGATTTTGCCCCCGGCGCACTGACGGTCACCGACACGGTGGAAACGCCTGTCGAACGGGAGTTCGCCTTCGTCTTCATCCTTCACCCGGATGTAGAAGTCGCCTTCGATGAAACCCATACCCGAGCGATCCTCACCAACGCCGAAGTGAAGGCGGAAGCGCTCTTCCCCTTCCCCGCCGAAGCGCTCCCGGGGACGGGATTCGTGGACTTCCGCAAAGTGCCCCTGAAGCGGATCGTCATGCGCCGCCGCTCCGGCAGCGGCGAATTCCGGACGCGGTTCCGCGTCCTCTGACCTTCCGGACCGTATGAAAGTTCCCTGCGGAGTCAAAAGAGGGGGCCTTTTTCGCCCCAGGAATAAAAGCAAGTCAAAATGTGCAAAAATTATTTGAAACATTTTTGATTTCGATCTGAATTTGTCGAAAAATTCGCGCCTTCCGCAATACGTTATGTTCAAGGGGTAAAAATCTATTTTGATTCTTCCGAAACGGGACTGACTGTGATTGCCGATTTGAGTGGTTACTGCCGCTTGGGCAAGAAGGTGCCTGGACAAAATAGCTTTCTATATCTTGATAAAAATGGCAACGATGTCACGTCACATGCTTCGTACATTTGTAGATCTGCGTTCTTTTGCAAGCCGGGCGGACAAAGACATAAAGCGGGCAGGGAGTCTTGTCGCCGGGTTGAAGGGTAATCGTCATATTCCGGACGGAATTATTGTCTACGGGACTTACAAAGGCGTTTGGGTAGGCATCATGCGGACAAATGGAAAGATTTCGACGGTATTTCCAGACTCTGATCAGACTTCCGTACTCAATAGAAGGAGAAAAAGAAAATGAGCGTTAAAGACGAATACGCCGAAATCGTAAAGCAGTTAGTCGAGGAAGAAAAAAAATGCCTTCCGGAACTGCCGGATTATTGGGAAACATCTCCCGCGATAAATGCAGAAATTGCGCTTTTTACGCGAGATCTCCGCGAAACTGTCCAGTTTCTCGACAACGATTGTACCGCCGAGCAGTTGATATGGCTCTCCGAGGTCTTCGAGGAGATTTCCGCCAAACTCCAAAGTTGGGAATTCATTGACGCCTTGAAAAAAGCGGCCGACAGACTCTCGAAGAGTGTAAGCCACACAGAATCTGCGACTTCATCTCTTTCGCCGAGGGTCAGCTGAGCCCCGAGGTGTACCGTCAGCGTTATCCTAATTTCGGGAAATAAGACTCCAACCCGGCGGATCCGGCAAAAATCGGATCCGCCGGAGATTCGAGGGGAATGAATGAGCATCGGAAAACAACACGCCGGCATCACGATGATGGCGGCGGGAGATTTGAGGTAAGGGAAAGATCATGCTTTTAGGCGTGTTTTGCGGCCTGTCGGCCGCCATATTGAATTCCGTCGGCTACATCTTCAGCGCGAGGTTCCTCCTGCGCTACGACTCCGCGCTCCGGCTGGTCGTGGCCGCCTCGCTGGTGATGATGTTCATCTGTCTGCCTTTTCTCCCCTTTCTGTTTCCCTGGGCGGAGCTTCAGGACCGGGGGGAATTTCTGGTCATGCTCCTCATCTGGGTCGCTTCCTTCTGGTGCGGGCAGGGGTGTTTCTTCATGTGCCTCAAATACTTCAACGCCAGCTGCCTTTCCTCCTTTCTCGGGCTGAAGATCGTGGTGCTGGCACTGATCTTCCTCATTTTCAAGCACGAAAATCCCGGCATGTGGCAGTGGATCGCCGTATTCCTTTCCGCCGGGGCCGCCGTCAGCTTCAACTGGACGGGGGCCGAGATCGGCCGCCCGGCGGGGTGGTTCTTTCTCTTCGTCACGCTCCTGTGCTACTCCACCTGCGACATCTACGAAACGCAGATGATCCTGCGCATCATGGAGTGCGGCTGCTCCCTCACGCGGGCTTCGCTGACCGCCACCGCCGTGGTTTATTCCGCTCTGGGACTGGTTTCCCTTCCCTTCCTCTTCTTCCTGAAGATGACGAAAAAGCAGCTCGTTTACGCCTCTCCCTACGCGGTGCTGTGGCTCGGCTCCCAGGTCATGCTCTTCGCCTGTTTCGCGCTGCTGCTGCCCGTCTTCGGCAACGTGATCCTGGCCACACGGGGGATCTTTTCCGTCCTCGTCGGAGCCCTTCTGGCCGCCGTCGGGCTGTCGCGGTTCGATTCGCAGATCAGCCGCAGTCAGTGGATCAAGCGCGGCGTCGCCGCCTGCGCCATGACGGCCGCCATCGCGATCTACTCCTTCGCCCGGGCGGGGATCCTCAAGTAGCGTCTCCTTCCGGTGGGCCTTGTTGTTAAACCGATCGTTAAAACGGGATTAACCGATATATTAAATAATTTTTTGACTTTTAGCTGAACTGCGTCTTGAATAAATGGGACACCGGTGCTATATTTTGGCAATCGGAACATCCGGGAAGCGAAAAATTGTCCATCCCCCCGTCCGGAACGACCGGTCGGGACAAGGGAAGATGTCTTCGGATGGATCCGCAAAAAATGGAGAAAAACTATGGATCCCTGCCTCAACGGTTGGCCGCTCATCGCCCGTCTGCTCTATCGCCGCGGAAAGAATCAATCCGATCTGGCCCGGCTGCTCAAGATCTCTCCCGCCGCCGTCACCCAGTTCAAGCACGGGGAATATCGGCTTTCCGGGATCCAGCTGGAAAAGATCCTCGCCTATCTCCACGCCACGCCCGAAGAATCCGCCGAATTCTATTCCCAGCTCATCCCGGCCCGGCTTTTCGGCAAGTCCGCCGGCCAGTTCACCTGCCGGGCCGTCATCTGCCGGGTCGAAAAGTGACCCTGCGCCGGAGCGCCGGAAACCCCGGAACGAAAGAAGGCCGGAAGGAGCTCGATCCTTCCGGCCTTTCCCTTGGCTGCGAAAGGGATCACTCCTGAGACGGATCCATGAGGGTGAGGTTGTTCCGGTGGATCACCTCGTCCTCGGTCTGGGAACCCAGGATCCGGTGGAGTTCGCCCGAACTCTTCCCCGCGACCTTGCGGCACTCTGAGGCGGAAAAATTGACCAGCCCGCGGGCGATGATCTTCCCGCTGCCGTCGGCGATCTCCACCGTGTCGCCCCGCTTGAATTCCCCCGTCACGGCGGTGACGCCCGAGGAAAGCAGGCTCTTCCCCTTGACCAGCAGCGCCTCGGCGGCCCCCGCGTCGATGACCACCCTGCCCATGACCGAACTGAAGTACCGCAGATAGCGTTTCCGGCCGGGGATCCGCTCTCCGGGGGTGAACAATGTCCCCTCGTCCGCTCCGGCGAGGATCTTTTCGAGGATCCCCTTTTTGCGGCCGTCGGCGATCCACAACGCGGCACCCGCCGCCGTGGCGATGGAGGCGGCCAGGATTTTGGAGCTCATGCCCCCCACGGAGTAGTCGGCGTTGTCGGTGCCGCCGGCCAGCGCCTTCACCGCCGGAGTGATCTTCGGCACGAGAGGGATCCGCGCCCCCAGCGTCCCGTCGGGGTTCCGGTCCCGGAGCCCGTCCTCGGTGGTGAGGATCACCGCCAGTTCCGAACCGGTGAGGGAGCAGAGAAGCCCGGCGAGTTTGTCGTTGTCCCCGAATTTGAGCTCGGCCACGGAAACGGGGTCGTTTTCATTGATGACGGGGAGCAGCTCCTTTTCCCACAGCGCGTTGATGCAGTTCATCACGTTGAGGTAGCGGCTCCGGGAGTTGAGGTCGGCCGCCGTAAGGAGCAGCTGGGCGGGCAGAAATCCGTATTTGGCGCACTCCTCGGCGTAGATGGCCATGAGCCGGGTCTGGCCCACGGCGGCCAGGGCCTGCTTGGCGGCCAGATCCTTGGGACGGCGGGGGATCCTGAGCAGTTCCATGCCCATGCCCACGGCGCCGGAACTGACCAGCAGCACCTTCTTCCCCGCCCGGCGGAGCCGAGCGATGCCCGACACCAGTTCGGCGATGGATTCCCTGCTGGTCAGCAGCCTCGTACCCGCCTTGACGATGACCTGACGGGCGGAATCAACCGCCTTTTTTCTTATTTCCTGATTTTCCATGATATCTCTCCGGATTGTCGTGATGGTTCCTCGGGTGCGGGGGAGCGCCCGGTCTGCCGCCGCCGCCGTGCCGGAAGGGGGGCGGACCCGCGCCCGGACCGGAACGGCGTTTCTTGAGCACTTCTATCTGTTCGCGGCGCTCCGCCAGTCCCCGCTGGACCTGGAGCGGATTGCCGTCGGGATCCTTCCCGGTGTAATACATGGCCGCCCCCATGGTCATGGGCAGGGGGATGTAATCCTGCACCTGCTGGAGACTCCAGCGGTGGCGGTCGAGAAAATCGTCCACGATCTTCATGTCCTTCGAGGTGCATCCGGGAAAGTTGGAGATAAAGAGGGGGATGATGTACTGTTCCAGTCCGTGCTCGCGGCTGATGATCTCGAAGCGGCGCATGAATTCGTAGAACTCCTCGGCGGAGCTTTTGCGCATGAGTTTGAGCACGTCGGGAGAAAGGTGCTCCGGGGCCACCTTCAGATGGCCGGAAACGTGATGCCCGATCATCTCCTCCATGAGTTCGGGCTGTTTCAGGGCCAGATCCAGCCGGATCCCGGAATTGACGTAGACGTGCTTCACCTTGGGGATCTTGCTCAAAGCGCGGAGCAGTTCCGCCGTGGCCTTGCCGTCGCAGTGATAGTTGGGACAGATGGCCGGGAAAAGACAGCTGGCCCGGTGACAGCGTTTGCACTTTTCCGGGTCGGTGACGCTGCCGAAGGTGTTCCCCGCCGCGCCGCCCACATCCGAAATGGTCCCCTTGAAGCCGGGGAGATCGGCGATGGTTTCCACCTCGCGCTTGATGGATTCCGGGCTCCGGCTCATGACCGTCCGGCCCTGATGAGCCACCAGTCCGCAGAAGGAGCAGGCGCCGGGACACCCGCGGATGGCCTGAACGGAATTTTCGATGGTCACGAAAGCGGGGATCCGCTTCTTGTAGACGGGGTGGGGCCGGCGGGCGTAGGGCAGTTCGTGGACCAGATCCAGCTCCGCCGGTTCCAGCGGCAGCGGAGGCGCTTCGATGACCAGCAGCCGGTCGTTGTAACGCTGGATCAGGCCGCAGCCCCGGTAGGGGTTCATTTCCTCCTCCACCAGCTTGGTGGCGGTCATGAGAGCGTCTTTGTTCTTCAGCATCTCCTCGTAGGAGGGGAGTTCCCGGTAGTTGGAACAGTCGAAACTTTCGGCCGCCTTTTTGCCCAGCAGCCGGGCGGTGCCCCTGATCCCGTCGAGGGGCCGCCCCTCGCGGAGCCGGGTGAAGATCTCGGGCGTGGGCCGCTCCCCCATGCCGTAGACCAGGATCTCCGCCTTGGCATCCACCAGAATGGAGGGGCGAATCTTGTCCTGCCAGTAGTCGTAGTGGGCGATGCGGCGCAGACTCGCCTCGATGCCCCCCAGCATGACGGGAACGCCGGGAAAGGCCTGCCGGGCCAGCTGGGCGTAGACCACGGTCGCATGCGGAGGCCGTTTGCCGGGGATGTTGTCTTCGGAAAAGGCGTCCTCCTTGCGCAGACGGCGGCCGACGGTGTACAGATTGACCATGGAGTCGATGTTGCCCGAGGTGACGCCGATGCCCACCCGGGGACGGCCCATGACCCGGAGCGATTCGGGGGTGGTCCAGTCGGGCTGGGCCACGATGCCCACGCGGCAGCCGCAGTGTTCGAGGAGCCGGCCGATGATGGCCGCGCCGAAAGAGGGGTGATCGACGTAGCAGTCACCCGTGATGATGAGAACGTCCAGTTCGTCCCAGCCGAGAGCGTCCATTTCGGCCCGGCTCATGGGCAGAAAGGGGGCGCTCATTTTTTCTCGGCCACCTGCCCGGATTCGGAGATCGCATCGGGCGCGGTGAAAGCGCCCTCCTCCAGATTCTTGAAGAGCACCCGGCTCCGGGAAATTTTTTCCGGCGGGAAGAGGGCTTTGATGTTCAGTTCTTCGATCTTGTTCAGCCCCACGAATTTGGAGTCCAGAATGAAGAGCAGCGCGTAGCGGGCCCTGGGATCGATCCGCGGGGCGTCGTGGACGGAATCGGTGAAGGCTCCGCCGTTCTTGCGGAAGGCGACGCAGGGATACACCCGGCCGAAACACTCGAGCCCGTAGTCGTGGATGCTCAGCTTGCGGCCGTCATGCCCCTTGAAGGTGACGCAGGCGTAGATCCGGTCGGCGGGGAGAGGCAGTTCGGGGTAGCGCGCGGCGGCTTTTTCGGTGACGGCGGGAGCCGGACTCTTCCGGGAAAGTTCGGCACACAGGATCCGGCCGCCGCGGAACTCCGCCGTGCCGCCGCAGAGTGCGGCCGCCGCGAACAGCAGAAGAAGAAAGGTTTTCGTTTTCATCACGCCTCCCTGATATGGTGATTTCCCATCGGGTAAAAAGTGAAGTGCCGGAAAAGGCGTTCGCAACGTCCCCTTCCGGCACTTGTCCTGTCGCAGAAAGACCGCTTTCGGAACACGGTGCGCGTCCCGCGGTCCCCCGCGGAACTTCCGACCGCTGCTCCGGCGGTCCCGGATCGCCCGACCGTATTACTCGACGGTGATGGCGCTGCAGGGGCAGGCATCGACGCAGGCACCGCAGCTCACGCAGGAATCCTCATTGACCTGAGCCTTGTCGCCTTCGAGCTTGATCGCCTCGGCGGGGCAGGCCTGGGTGCAGGCACCGCAGCCGACGCACGAATCTTTGTCAACTTTCGCAGCCATTTTTCTTTTTCTCCTTATGTTTTTGAGGGGTAGGCATAATATACTCCCGTTCCGTTCTTTTTTCAAGTGCACTTCCGGAAAAAAACGCCCCGTAATCGAAAAATCCGCCGATGCGGGGGATTTTTTGCGCCGGGAAGAGGTTTTTTCGCGTTTCGGCACTTGCGAAAACCGCCAGTGGGGAGTATATTATGAAAAAGGTACCACCCTGTAAACCGCATTCAACAGAAAGGCTGATCATGAGCATTCATCCCACCGCAGTTGTTTCCGACGGCGCCGTCATCGGCGACGGAGTGGAAATCGGTCCCTTCGTCTATATCGGTCCCCACGTCAAAATCGGCAACGGCTGCCGCCTGATGGCTCACTGCGTCGTGGACGGCTACACCACCATGGGCGAACGCAACGTGGTCCATCCCTTCGCCGCGCTGGGCGGCCCGGCCCAGGACCATGCCGTGGAACCCGGCACCGTCTCCTATCTTAAGATCGGCGACGGCAACGACTTCCGCGAAGGCTTCACCGCCCACTGCGGGACCAAGCCCGAAACCAGCACGGTCATCGGCAACAACTGCATGTTCATGACCTGCTCCCACGTGGCCCACAACTGCCAGGTGGGGAACAACGTGATCTACGTGAACTGCGCCTGCACGGGAGGCTATGCGGAAGTTTACGACAACGCCATCCTTTCCGGGCTGGTGGCGGTCCATCAGTTCTGCCGGGTGGGCCGCTTCGCGTTCATTTCGGGCCAGTCGGCTTTCTCCCTCGACGTGCCGCCCTTCATGCTCGCCGAAGGCCGCAACGGCGGCGTGAAGGCCTGCAACCGGGTGGGCCTTGTCCGGGCGGGATTTTCCGAGGAAGCCCGCGAGATGATCAGGCAGATCTACAAGATCTTCTACCGGCGCGGACTGACCGTCCCCAATGCGCTGAAAGTCATCCGCGAAGAACTGCCTCAGACGCCTGAAGTGGTGGAATTCCTGGATTTCTGCGCCAACACCAAGCGGGGCGTGGTCTCCGCCAACTGCAACGACAGACACGCCTGAGCCCCGGCTTCAGCAGGAGGAAACGGAAAATGATCGAAGCTCTGAAAAAAAATCCCGCCTTCACGCCCCGGCGCGGGCCGGTGGTGCTGGCGATCCTCGACGGCGTCGGTTTCGGGAAGTATCCCGACGGCGACGCCGTGAAACTGGCCCGGACTCCCGTCCTGGACGATCTGATGAAAAACTGCCCCTGCACCCGACTCAAGGCCCACGGGACCGCCGTCGGCATGCCTTCCGACGCGGACATGGGCAACAGCGAAGTCGGCCATAACGCCATCGGATGCGGCCGGGTCTTCTCGCAGGGGGCGAAACTGGTCGAGGAAGCGGTCCAGACGGGCAAGCTCTTCGAGGGCGAGACCTGGAAGGCCGTGGTGGAACAGGTCAAGTCCAAAGGCGGCACACTGCACTTCATCGGCCTCTTCTCGGACGGCAACGTCCACAGCAACATTTCCCATCTCAAGGGGATGATCGTCAGCGCGCTGAAGGCCGGAGTGAAGAAGATCCGGATCCACGCGCTGCTGGACGGCCGGGACGTGCCCGAAACTTCCGCCTTGGAGTACATCGACCCCTTCGAAACGTTCCTTGCCGATCTCAACAGGGAGTACGGCGCCGACTGCGCCATCGCTTCGGGAGGGGGCCGCATGGTCATCACCATGGACCGTTACGGCGCCAACTGGAAGATGGTGGAACTGGGCTGGAAGACCCACGTGCTCGGTGAAGGAACTTTTTACGCTTCCGCCCACGAAGCGGTGGAGGATCTGCGCAAGAAGACCGGCGCCATCGATCAGGACCTGCCGCCCTTCGTCATTTCCCGTGACGGCAAGACCCCGCTGGGCCCCATCGCGGACGGCGACGGCGTGATCTACTTCAACTTCCGGGGTGACCGGGCGCTGGAGATCACCGCGGCCTTCGAAGGCGGCCCCGAATTCGACAAGTTCGACCGCAAGCGCGTCCCCGCGGTCTGCTACGCCGGAATGATGGAGTACGACGGCGACCTTCACGTGCCGAAGCACTATCTGGTCAATCCTCCCGAGATCGACCGGACCATGGACGAATACCTCTGCGCTTCGGGGGTTTCCCAGCTGGCCATCAGCGAGACCCAGAAGTACGGACACGTGACCTACTTCTTCAACGGGAACCGTTCGGGCAAGTTCGACGAGACCCTTGACGAGTACCGGGAGATCCGCTCCGACGTGGTGCCCTTCGAACAGCGCCCCTGGATGAAGTGCGCCGAAATCACCGACGCAGTGGTCGAGGCCGTCGCTTCGGGCAAATACGGCATGATCCGGCTCAACTTCCCCAACGGGGACATGGTGGGCCACACGGGGAACATGGAGGCGGTCATCGTCGCCATGGAAGCCCTCGATCTTTGTCTTGACCGCATCAAAGCCGCAGTGAAGGCCGCGGGCGGTGTGCTGGTGATCTCCGCCGACCACGGCAACGCGGACGACATGTACGAACACGGCAAGGACGGCAAGGCCAAGCTTGACAAGTCCGGGCAGATCGCCCGCAAGACCAGCCACTCCCTCAACCCCGTTCCCTGTATCGTCTACGATCCGGAAAGTCACGGGGAGTACCTGCCGGAACTGCGCTCCGGGCTGGGCATCAGTTCGCTGGCCGCCACCTGCATCGAGCTTCTGGGCTTCAAGGCCCCGGCGGATTACGATCCCAGCGTCCTCCAGTTCAAGTAAGGACGGCGTTCACACCAGCCGGCGGAAATTCCGCCGGCTTTTTTGTTTCCCGGCGGGGCGCGGAACGGCGGAAACGACCGGAGCCCGCCACATTCCGGGTAAGATCAGAAGTTGGGGATGTACTCCTCGCCCCGGCAGAATTTCAGGTAGTGGAGACCGTGGACCTGACCGGTGATCTCGAGTTCATCCCGGTAAACGGGGTCGTGCCACCCTTCGATGTCGATGGTCCCCCTGTAGTGGTTGAGCCGCAGGATCGAAATGATGTCGTGCCAGTTGCAGTCGCCGAAACCGGGGGTCCGGTGCCAGACGAAGCTCTTGCCCGAATTGATGCCGTATTCGGCGATGACGTCGCGCAGGACGGTGGCGTCCTTGCCGTGGACGTGGAAGATCTTCGGGGCCCACTTCCGCAGCTGGGGCATGGGGTCGATGAGCTGGCACATCTGGTGAGTGGGCTCCCACTCCAGCCCCAGATTTTCCGCAGGCACGGCGTCGAAGATCATTTCCCACATGACGGGGTTGACGGCGATGTTCCACGAACCGTACTTCCAATTCCCGCCCATGGGGCAGTTCTCGAAGGCGATTTTGAGGCCCTTGTCGGCGGCCCTGGCGGCGAGAGGCTTGAAAACTTCGGTGAAACGGGGCAGCGACTCGGGCAGTTCCCGGTCGGGGATCCGCCCCGTGAACCCGGCCACCACTTCAGCTCCGAAGAGGGGAGCGTTGTCGATGACGAGTTCGAGGCTCTTCAGCGTCTTTTCCCCGTCGGGGATCAGGGGATTGCCGTAGACGCCGAGGGCGGAAACGATCATGCCGTTCTTTTCGGCGCAGGCGCGGACCTGCCGGGCGTATTCGGGAAAATCCTTCACCCAGGTGGCATCGGCGCCGAAGGTGATCTCGATGCTTTCGAAGCCGTATTTCCCCAGATTGTCGATGTAGGCGCAGATCTCCGGCAGCTCTTTTCCCCGGACCATGGTCCCGATCCTGATTTGTTCGAACATGATCTTTTCCTTTCGGTGTTGTGACTGAGCGTTAATATACACTTGTTCCGAATTTTTGTCAAGAACGACTTCGCTTGCGCGGACCGTTTCTTGAAATGGCCCCTTTGCCGTGCTATATTATTGGAAGAAGAGAAAATCTTTTCCACAACTTCGGGAGACGCAAAATGACACTGATCGAAGAAAAAAAGGCCCGGCTGCGCCGCCATTTCGGCGACCGGCCCGTGGCGTGGGTCCCCTTCTGGGGCATCTCCAAGCTCCGCCTCAGATGCGGCATCTTCGCGGGGGAGATCCCCGGGGACTTGATCGACTACGACAAATGGTATGCCCGGATGCTTTCGCCCGAAACCTTCGACCGGCTGGCTGAAATGGGTTTCAATCTCGCCATCCTGCCCTTCAGCTTGGGCGGGACGCCGGAACACGAAGCGCAGGAGCACGAGGATTTCCGGCAGGCCGCGGCCCTCTGTCATGAGCGGAAGATCGTGGCGCTGCCCTATCTCCAGTTCCAGAACGTCCTGCAGGAGTCGTGGGAAAAAGAACTTTCCCCGTGGGCGGAACGTCCCACCGGCGGCCGGGCGGGCTACTCCTATTTCCGCCGGACCCTGTGCCAGAGCTCTCCGGAGTTCCAGTCCTACTTCAAGGGCGTCATCGCCGATGCGGCCCGGTGCGGCGCGGACGGGATCTGGATCGACAACTCCTACACCAAGCCCTGCATCTGCCCGCTGTGCCGTCGGCGCTTAGCGCAGTACCTTGCGGAAAATTATCCCGATGTAGTCGAAAAACTGCATCTGATCCCGGAAAAGGTCGAAATAATCCCGACGGAGATCGGCCCCCGCACCGGCGACGCCTGTTACGATCCCATCGCCCGGATCTATTTCGAGTTCAACATCCGCCGGGGCATGGAACTGCTCACGGGATTCCGGGAGGAAATGCGCAAGAGCAACCCCGACGGGCTCTTCGCCTCCAATCCGGGGATCCACCGGGGCTGGGCCGCAGGGCCCTCCCACGGGCTGGATCTGGCCGCCCTCTACGAGTCCCACGACATCATCTATCTGGAAAACTCCCTCACCACCGGGTGGGAGGAGGACCTTCCCTGCGGCAACTACCGGGGGCTGACCGAAGCGGACAGCTTCGGCACGGTGGCCGTCACCGGCGCGTGGAGAGACAAAAGGATCAACGGTACCGGGATGCCCATGCCCGAAGAGATCGGGCCCATCGTCCTGGAACCGCTGCTTTTCGGCGGCGGCGGGGCCAGCGCCTTCTGGCTCATCCGGGAAATGCCCGACAGATTCTGCAGCCGCGGCGACGACAAACTCAAGGGCTATTTCGAATATCCGCCCATGACGGCGGCGCTCAAGCGCGTCCTGAAAGCCGTCAAGGGCTTTCCCTGCGACAGTTCCAACGCGGCGACCACGGGGGTCTTCCTCGACCGGCTGTCGTGGATCTACGACTGCGACGTCTTCGAGGAGTCGAGATACGCCGTCACCGAGGCCCTGACCGCCGCGAACATCCCCTGGCGCAACATCTCCGATCTCAAGGAAGCCGAGGGCTTGAAGCTCCTGATCCTGCCGCAGGCGAGGGTCATGAGAGAGGAAACGGCGGCGCAATTCAAGGCGCTGGCCGACTCGGGCGTGACGCTTCTCATCGTCGGCGCGGACTGCGGGCTCTTCGACGAGCGGCGGCGGCGGCGGACCGAGTCCCCGATGGCGCTTCTGGCCGGGACCAGCCGCTACGGCAAAGAGCCGGAATCCGCCTGCGGCAACATCCATCTCCTCCGGGACGACAAGGCACGCGGGAAACGTTTCCCCCACCTGGGCGGCCTGCCGGAAAGGATGCTCCGGCCGGGCTACCTCACCTCCGGAACGCTCCTCGCCAGGATCAAGGCCCTCAACCCGCCCGAATTCACCGTCGAAGGCGGCGTGACCGCCTCGCTCCGCCGGACTCCCGACGGGGTGGAATTCATGCAGCTTCTGGATTATCGGAGTCCCGAAGAACCCCGCGATGTCACGGTCAGGTTCACAAAGGAACGCTCGGGCGTCTACCGCTCTCTGGACGGAGAAGAAAAACCGTTCCGCGGCAAAGAGCTGGCGCTCCCCGGATTCCGCGTTTACGGCGTGATAACTTTCGAGAAGGAGCAGGAAAAATGAAAACCGTTCTCCCGCTGCTCGCCGCCCTGCTTCTCGCCCTGCCCGCCGGAGCGGCGGAAAAGGCGGCCCCCGCCCCCGCCAAGGCGGCCAAAAAGGCCAAAGCGCCCCAGCCCTTCCCCGGCAGGGAGGTCACCTATCCCTGTTCGTACGACAACTCGGAGCAGAAGGCGCTGGTCTATGTCGCCAAAGCCGCTACGCCCCGCCCGCTTGTGGTGGTTTTGCACACCTGGAGCTGCAACTATCAGGCCAAGGGCTACTTCCCCCTCGCGGTGAAGTACGACTGCCACATGATCGCCCCGAATTTCCGGGGCCCGAACTCGGCGGGCAATCCCCTTTCCATGGGCTCCGACGCGGCGGTGGCCGACATCGTTTCGGCGGTGGAGTGGATGAAAAAACAGTGCGCCGTGGATCCCGAACGGATCTATCTCACGGGTGGCTCCGGGGGCGGCCACATGGCGCTCCTTATGGCGGGCCGTCATCCCGAGATATGGGCCGCCGTTTCCGCCTGGTGCCCCATCAGCGACCTGAAGGCCTGGTGCACCTTCCACAACGGCAAAGGCTACGGCGCCCAGATCATCCGGAACCTGAAAGGGGATCCCCGGACCGACGCCAAAGCCGCCGAAGAAGCGGCGAAACGCTCGCCCCTCACCTGGCTGGCGAGAGCCAGGGACCTGCCTCTCGACATCGCCACGGGGATCCACGACGGCCACAAGGGCAGCGTTCCCATCAGCGAAGCGCTGAACGCCTACAACGTCGTCGTCCCGCCGGCGGACCGGGTCCCCGCCGATGTGATCGCGTTCATGGTCAAAAACGAGAAGGCGCCCGAGGGGACGCCCTCCTTCGCGGATCCTTCCTACGGCAAGCGGAAGATCCACTACCGCAAGAGCTCGGGCAACACCCGGGTCACCATCTTCGAAGGGGGCCACAACATCCTTTCGGGGACCGCCTTCGTGTGGCTCATGAAACAGCGCAAGGGGAAGCCTGCCGTCTGGCAGACGGGCGCTGCGAGCGGCAAGGCCGAAGCGCTGACGAAATGACTTCTCTTACCGGGCGTTGAACTTGCACCCGGCGACCGCCTGAGCGGCGCACTCCCGGAGGAGTTTTTCCTCGGGCTTGCTGAAATCGCACTTGATATCTTCGGCCTTCTCGCCGAAGAGGACCATGTACCAGACGCAGCCCTGGAGATATTTGCCCTTGTCGTTGAGGTGGATCCGGTCGATCCTCAGCACGATGTTCTTCTTGTTCTTGCGGTCGGGGCTCCAGCTCATGCTGCCCACCACGTCGCCGCCCGTGATGTCCATGGTCTTGGGCTTGACGAGTTTCTTCAGGTCCTCGGAGGTGTAGACGGCGGGCTTCA
>JAFSYV010000129.1 GCA_017443585.1 Lentisphaeria bacterium
CAGCAGCTGTTCGATGCGCAGTTTCCGGTCGGCGGCGGAAAGGTTGAAGAGGGAACCGAAGAAGTCCAGCGTCTCTTCCGACGTCAGGTATTTGTAGAGATAGGACTCCTCGGGCAGATAGCCGATCTCCCTTTTGGTCTCCACGGCCCGGGGGGAACGCCCCATGACCGTGAGGCGGCCGCCCGTGGGATAGAGCAGTCCCAGCAGCATCTTCACCGTGGTGGACTTGCCGGAGCCGTTGGGCCCCAGAAGCCCCACCACTTCGCCGGGCCGGATCTCGAAGTCGATATCGTTGACCGCGCGCGCCTTGGGGCGGCCCCAGAAATCGCGGAACTCCTTGGTCAGCCCCACCGCGCTGACGACCGGGACTTTTGCATCTTCCATCTTCTCTTATTCTTTCTCTTGATCCGGATCCTCGGCACCTTCCTCAAGGGTCAGTTCCTCACCGGTGCGCACCAGCCGGGCGCTGTTGAAAATGATTATCAGCGTACTTGCCGCATGGAGCACGGCGGCCCACACGGGCGTCATCAGACCCACCGCCGAAACGATCATGCCGCCGAAGAGGAAGAGCATGCCGAAGAGCAGGTTCTGATTGATGATCATCTGGGATTTCCGGGAGAGATAGACCAGCATGGCGATGCGCCGCAGATCGTTGGTCATCAACGCCACGGAGGCGCTGTTGATGGCCACGTCGCTGCCGATGGCGCCCATGGCGATGCCCAGATCGCCCGCGGCCAGAGCGGGGGCGTCGTTGACGCCGTCGCCCACCACCGCGACCCGGTGGGTCTTTTTGATCCGTTCCACGAAGGCGACCTTGCCTTCGGGGAGACATTCGCTTTCGAACTCGTCGATCTGGAGCTGTCCGGCCACGGTCTCGGCCACGGAGCGGCGGTCGCCCGTGACCATGGCGCAGTAGCGGACGCCCAGTTTGCGCAGATCGGAGATCATGGCCGAAGATTCGTTGCGGAGCTTATCCCGCAGACCGATCCAGCCGATGACTTTGCCCGCGCGGGCCACGTAGACCACGCTCATATCCTCGGAACCGGGTTCGTTGTGTTCCGGCACGGCCAGGCCCCGTTCCTTCATCCAGTTGGCCCGGCCCACGGTGATCTCGCTCCCTTCGAGGCGGCCGCTCACGCCCTTGCCGGGAGTTTCCGAAACTTCTTCGGCCTGGGGGAGCGCCAGCCCCGCCTCGGCGGCCAGCTTCTGGATCGCCTTGGCGGTGGGGTGGTTGCTGCTCTGCTCCACGGCGCCCGCCGTCCGGAGCAATTCCGCGGGCGACAGGTCGCCCACGGGCTGGAGCTTCACCACCGACAGCAGACCGTCGGTCAGAGTGCCCGTCTTGTCGAAGATGAAGGCGGTGATCTTGGAGGCCTGCTCCAGATGGCTCACGTTCTTGATGAAGATGCCCAGCCGGGCCGCCGCCGCCACGGCCGCCACCACGGCGGTGGGCGTAGCCAGCACCACGGCGCAGGGGCAGGAGATGACGAGGAAGGCGATGACCGAATTCATGTCTTCGGTGAACCACCAGCACATCCAGGCGATCATCAGCACCGTGGGGGTGTAGAATCCGGCATAGCGGTCGATGATCCGCACCACGGGGGTGCGGCTGGCCTCGGCCTGAAGGATCATGTCCTTAACCTTGCCCAAGGTGGTGTCTTCGCCCACCTTGGTGACCCGGAGCTCCACGGCCCCGGTCAGGTTCTGGGTGCCGGCGAAGACTTCGGCCCCTTCGGCCTTTTCGACCGGCACGGATTCGCCGGTGATGGAGGCCTGATTCACGGTGCTTTCACCGGTGACGATCACCGCGTCCACGGGGAAGTTTTCGCCGGGACGGACCCGGATGATGTCTCCCACTTTCAGATCGGTGACCTGGACTTCCTCTTCATTGCCGTCGACCACCCGGTGGGCGGTGTTGGGCGTCAGCTTGATGAGCTCCTCGATAGAGCGCTGGGCCCCGCTGG
>JAFSYV010000130.1 GCA_017443585.1 Lentisphaeria bacterium
GAGAAGAACTTCCCCGCCGATTTCATCGCCGAAGGGCTCGATCAGACGCGGGGCTGGTTCTACACGCTCATGGTGCTCGGCGTCTGTCTCTTCGACCGTTCCCCCTACCGGAACGTGGTGGTCAACGGCCTCATTCTGGCCGAAGACGGGCAGAAGATGTCCAAGCGCAAGAAGAACTACCCCGACCCCAACGAGGTCATCGACCGCTGCGGCGCGGACGCGCTGCGCCTTTTCATGCTGGGCTCCCCCGTGGTCCGGGCCGAAGACCTGAAATTCTCGGAAAACGGCGTCCGCGAGGTGCTGCGGAGCGTGATGATCCCCATGTGGAACGCCCTCTCCTTCTTCACCACCTACGCCAACGTTGACGGCTACACGCCCGAAGCGGGCGAAGTCCGTCCTCCCGCGGCCCCGGCCAACGTGCTGGACCGCTGGATCCTCAGCTCCGCCGCCGGGCTGGTCAACGAACTGCGCACCGAACTCGACAACTACAATCTGCAGAAGGCCGCCAACCGCTTCACGCGCTTCATCGACGACCTGACCAACTGGTATATCCGCCGGAGCCGCCGCCGCTTCTGGAAGAGCGACTCCGACAGCGACAAGAAGGAAGCCTACCAGACGCTCCACTACGTGCTGCTGGTCTTCGCCAAGGCCGCGGCCCCCTTCATCCCCTTCACCACCGAGGCCATCTATCAGACCCTCCGGACTCCCGGCATGCCCGAATCGGTCCACCTCTGCGACTACCCCGAAGTCACTTCGGAACGGGACGAGAAGCTGGAGCGCCAGATGGCCCTCACCCAGACCGCCGTTTCCTGCGGCAGGTTCCTGCGGACGGCCAACAATCTGAAGGTCCGCCAGCCCCTGAGCCGGGCGGTCATCGCCGCTCCCGACGCGGAGGCCAGGGAACTGCTGGGCAGAACGGTGGAGATCATCGCCGAGGAACTCAACGTCAAGCAGGTCGAGTTCTGCGACGACGAGGAGCAGCTTGTAAAACGCTCCTGCAAGGCCAACTTCAAGGCACTGGGCTCCCGTCTGGGACCCCAGATGAAGTTCGCCGCCGCGAAGATCGCAACTCTTTCGGGCAAGGAGATCGGAGCCATTCTCGCGGGTACGCCGCTCGCGCTGGAACTCCCCGACGGCCGCACCGAAAACATCACCGCCGACGATCTGGTGATCCGCCGCGAGGAGCGGCCCGGCATGGTGGCCGCCAGCGAAGGCGGCGTCACCTTGGCCCTGGCCACGGAACTTACCCCGGAACTCGTCGCCGAAGGCTTCGCACGGGAACTGGTGAGCAAGATCCAGAACCTGCGCAAGGAAAAGCAGTTCGAGGTCACCGACCGGATCGATATCACCTACGAACTCCCCGCCGAGCAGGAAAAGGCGCTGGATCAGTTCCGCGAGCACATCGCAAGCGAAGTGCTGGCGCTCCGTCTCGTTCCCGGTCCGGGCGAAACCGCCGTCGACGTCAACGGCGTCGAAGTCCGCCTCACCATCACCAAGGCGGAGTAAAGGACCATGGAACGCCGCACCCGTGCAGGTATTCTGCTGGCCGTGGCCGCTCTGTGCCTCACGGGGACCGTGGCCTTCATCCTCGGGGGAAGAGTGGAGCATCACCGCACCTCCTTCCCCGTCATGGGAACGGTGGCGGGCATGACCTTCTACACCGGGCCCGAGGAGTTCACCCGTGCGGTGGAGGCGGTGAAGAAGGAGTTCGACCTCGTCTCGCGGGCGGCCAACGTTCACGACGGCACAAGCGAGCTTTCGCGCCTCAATGCCGCTGCGGCGGAAAAACCTTTCGCCTGTTCGCCCGAGTTGTGGGAGCTCCTCGCGGAATCCCGCCGGGCCTACCGGCTTTCCGAAGGGGCCTTCGACATCTCGGTCAAGCCCCTCATGGATCTCTGGGGGTTCTACCGGAAGCGTTCCAAAATCCCCTCCGAAAAGGAGATCGCCAAAGCTCGGGCGCTGACGGGCCTCGACAAGGTCATCTTCGACGACGCCCGCCGGACGGTCAAGTTTTCCAAGCCCGGCATGGCCCTGGATCTGGGCGGCATCGCCAAGGGCTACGCGCTGGAACGGGCCGCTCGGGCGGTCATCGCGCTGGGCATCAGCCGCGGCGTGGTGGATCTGGGCGGAAATTTGCGCCTGCTGCCCGAAACGCCGCCGGGGCAGGAGTGCTACCGGATCGGGATCCGCCGCCCCGCCCGGAAGAACGGCGGGGTCATGCCGGAGATCCTCCGCCTCGGCGGCAACTGCGCCGTGGCCAGCTCCGGCGATTACGAACGCTACATAAAACTCGAGGGCCGCTTCTACGGCCACATCATGGACCCGGCCACGGGGATCCCCGCCCCCGGTACGCGGGCCGTCACGGCGGTAGCGCCCGAAGGGACTCTGTCCGACTGGCTCTCGACCGCGGTCTATCTCCGGGGCAGGACACTCGCCGAAAAGCTCGAGAAGGCCCTCCCCGGCACCCAGTTCATCATCATCGAGAAGGAAAAGGAGAAAGAGTGACCATGAAAAAAGTGTTGTTCGCCGTTCTTTCGTTCGCTTTCGGACTCGCCCTCGCGGGCGCGGAATTCGCCAAAGTCCAAAACTGCCGGATCGTCATTCCGGAGAAGGCCTCCGCCGTCGAAAAGGCGGCCGCCGCCGAACTCAAGCTCCACCTGACGAAAAGTCTCACCGCCCCCGTGAAACTCAACAGCAAGGTCCCCGGGACCGTGACCTTCTTCGTGGGGGATTCCCCCGAAGCGGCGCAGGCCGGGCTCAAGGCCCCGAAAGGGGAGTACGAATTCGGGATCCTCAGAAAGGGCGACGCCTTTCTCCTCTACGGCAAGGACACGCCCAAAGCCCGGATCGTCAACACGGGCGACGACTGCGGGACTTTCCTTTCCGCGGCTTATTTCGCCCGGAAATATCTGGGAACGCAAGTTTTCCTCCCCGGCCCCGAGGGCATGAAACACGCGAAAAACCCCGAGATCCGCTTCCCCGGCGACAAGGACGAACCCCGCCCCGCCTATGAAGCGCGCACCTTCCACACGACGGGCAAAGGCGTCCCCAACAACGAAATGGCCCTCTATTTCAGGCGGAGACTGGGGAACGCTCCCGCGTGGACCAGGACCAATCACTACTACAAGTTCCTCAACAGCTGGAACAAGCGCTTCAAGGACAAACCAGAGCTTTTCGCTCTCCACGAAGGCCGCCGGGTGTGCGAAAACTATCCCCGGCACTTCCCCTGCACCTCCAACCCCGAAGTGCTGAAGCAGGTGGTCGCCGACCTGACGGCGGCGATAAAGAAAAATCCCCGCATCTACTCCATCCGGCTCTTTTCCGACGCCCCCGTGCGGAGCTGCGAGTGCGCCAGCTGCCGCAACTCCCCCGCGGGGAAACTGGTGAAGGGGGACGACAACAGCGAAACGGTCTACGCCTTCTTCTGCCGCATCGCACGGGAAATGCAGAAGGTCAAGCCCGACCTGGCTTTCCACACCCAGACCAAGGGCGAATCCTACTACATCCCCCCGCGGACGGAAAAGCTCCCGCCCCACTGCGTGGTCGCCGTGCTGACGGGCCACTTCATCCGGCCCGACTACGCCAAGTCGCGGGAGCTCTGCTCCCGGTGGCGCAAGGCCGGTGCGCGGGTGATGATCTACTCCTACCCCCGTGCTCCCGAAATGAAGAACTTCCCCGTGATGAACCCCCACCGGGTGGCGGAGTACTTCAGGGAGTTCAACGGCGCGGCCTCCGGGAGCCGGATCTCCGAGGGCCGGGGCAATGTGCCCTGGACCTTCAGCGCATTGAACACCTACGTTCAGAGCGCGGTCATGTTCGATCCTTCCCTCGACGGGGAAAAGCTCATCGACGAATTCTGCGCCCTCGCCGCCCCCAACAGCGCGAAGGAGCTGAAAGCTTTCTACACCGCCATGGAGCAACTCCTCGACGGCGCGAAATTCCGGGACGATCCCCGCTTCAACTGCTATACCCTCGACCGGCTGAAAGGCCCCCGCACGCTGCTTGACAAGGCGGTGGCCAAAGATTCCGCCAACAAGTTCGTGCAGCAGCTGTCGAAGGACTTCGCCGACTTCGAAGCCGAGATCGGCAAAACCGCCGCGGCCGTGGCCCGTTACAAGGCGCTCCTCGCCGCCTACGAAAAGACCGCTCCCCAGCGGAAACTGGTGAAACTTTCGCCGAAAGGTGTCACTTTCTCCTTCATCCCCGTGGGCATCTGCGAGAACTTCGCGGAAAGTACTGTCACCGTCTCGGCGGAAAAGGGATGCTTGAAATTCCGCGCCGTCTGCAATGAACCCGTTCCGGAGAAGCCCGTGGCCTTCTGCAAGGAAAGCGGCGTGGGCGTCATCTGGTCCGACGATGTGGTGGAACTCTTCCTCGGCTCCCCCGACGGTCCCCTGCCCTACATCCACACAGCGACGAACATCAACGGCATCTTCCGGGCCCAGCTCCACCCGGCGCAGGGCGAAGTGACCGAGATCAAGGGCTTCCCCCTGAAGGCCGTCGGCCGCAGGGAAAAGGACAAGTGGATCCTCGAGATCACGATCCCCGTGAGTGCCCTGAAACAGGTCGTGAAGAACAGCCGCCTCAAGATCGGCGTCTCCCGCGCCCGGACCCGCGTCAAGGGCGAAAACGGCGGCCAGCTGAGCTACATACAAAAAGGGAAGAACTTCCACGACGAAGGCTCCCGCATCCCCGTCCAGCTCCCATAGATTGTTAAAAGAGTTAGAGGCGCTGGGGAAGAGGAAAAAACCTTTTGAGGAAAGTTTTTTTCCTCTTCCCCGAACCCCATCACCTTTTTCCAAACCTTTTTGGTCTCTTTGGTTGTATCAGGCCCTATTTCCCAGCGCAAGCAGACCGCCAACGTTGGTTTGCGGGCCGACACAGTATTCATAGTATTCATAGTATTCATAGGTCTTCAGGAAAGGAAAGACACATGGTCAACGTCAAAGATTTCGGGGCCGCGGGCGACGGCCGGGCCGATGATACCGCGGCGGTCCAGGCGGCGCTGGATACCGGGGAGCAGGTGCTGTTTCCGCCCGGCGTCTACATGGCCGACACGATCTATCTGCGCTCCGGGGGCGGGCTCCATCTGGAAGAGGGGGCGATCCTCAAGGCGCGGGCCGACCGGACGAAATGCAATCCCGACGATTTTCCGCCGCAGAACGCGGTCTTCGCTTCGGAGCATGTTTCGGGGGCTCACTTCATCATCGCCTATGAATGCGAAAACCTCACCCTTTCCGGCGAGGGGACCATCGACGGGAACTTCCGTGCCGTCTTCGACACGGAGCGGCTCGTCCCGAAAACGGGGCATCCCCACTACGAGTTCCCCGAGTGGCGCATGGGGCAGATGATCTTCTTCTGCCGCTGCCGCAGGATCGAGGTGCGGGATCTGAGATTCGAAAACGCCCAGTACTGGACCTGCTTCTTCCACGACTGCGAAGAGATCCACGTTTCCAACCTGACGATCCGGGGCGACCGGATGGTGATGAACACCGACGGGCTCGACGTGGACTGCTGCCGTCACGTCCTCATCGAAAACTGCGACATCGACACGGGCGACGACTGCGTGGCGGTGCGGGCCAACGAGAGGCCCCTCGGGTACAGCGCCCCCTGCGAGGATATCGAGGTGTGCAACTGCCGTTTTTCCACGGTGACCTGCGGGATCCGCCTCGGCGTGGGCGCAGGGCTGATCCGGAACTGCCGCTTCCACGATCTGGAAATGCGCAACAGCTGCATCGGCATCGGCATCTGTCCCAGCTACCGGCCGGGGACCTGCTGCCGAATCGAGGAGGCCTGTTTCGAAGACATCACCTTCACGGGAAAACAGCCCTTCATCCTGATCCCCTGCTGGACGGGGCAGACGCCGGAGGACGATCCCGCCATCCGCCCCTTGAAAAACCTGACCTTCCGCCGCATCAAAGCCGCGGGGCGGAGGCCTTCGCTCTGCGCCGGGCCGCACGACGGCGCCCTCTTTTCGGGGATCCGGTTCGAGGATCTGGCCCTCAAGCTGGTGGAACCGGTGCTCCCGGTGCCGGAGGCCCGCTGGCCCAGGAAGGAGTTCGGAGTCTTCAACATCGCCAACTTCCCCGGACTGGACGTCTCGGGGATCGCGACGGAGTCCGAGATCGACTGTCCGGGGATCTGCCGCTTCTGACACCTCTTTCGAGCAAAAACGAAAGGCGGCCGGAACATGAGTTCCGACCGCCTTTTTTGTCGTCCCCGGAGCTTACCAGGGATTGCTGTACAGCGGATTGCTGTACCAGAAGGCGCAGAGCGCGTCGGGAATTTCCTTCACCTTCATGGTCACAATGTTGCCGCCGGCGAAGACAACGTTGATGGCTTCACCTGGATGGACGGTGAGGGGAGGATTGGTGAAGAACTCGGCACGGGTCGTGTCGCTCGAGCAGGCAAGATTCTTTTCCAGGATGACGCTGAGGCGCGAAGGAAAGCGGAGTCTGGAAAACTTGATGTGGTAGATGGTGTAGTTCCGGCCGAGGAAGTGCAGCTGGCTGGTGGTGGTGAAATTCTGCTTTTCGGTGTAGTTGCGGGCGGGGCAGATGAACTGACAGCGCATCCGGTTGTAGTAGCCGCCCAAGGGGAGATAGACGGAGCGGTTCACGCCCAGATACTCCGCCAGCAGTCCGAAACGCATGTAGTCGGGCTGGCTGAGCCGCTCCGGGCCGGTGCGGGAGTAGGACCAGTGGCCCGAAAATCCGGTATCGGTGACCGTGTTGGTCTTGGGGAGCACGTAGTCCCCGTTGTCGTTCCCGTACTGCTGGATGGCTTTGCCGAAGGAGACGAAATTGTTGGTGCAGCTGATCTGTTTCGCGCGGGCGCGGGCCTGCTGCAAGGCGGGCAGGAGCATCCCCGCCAAGATGGCGATGATGGCGATGACCACCAGAAGTTCGATGAGCGTGAAGTTCTTTTTCATTCGAAGTCGACCTTTCATTTGGGTTCGGGCGCCTAATATACACCCTTCCGGGGGAAATTTCAAGTCATTTCCCCGGAGACGCAAAACAGAAGAAGCCGGCCGCGCGCGGAAGAAGTTCCTCTCGAACTCCGCGCCGTCCCGCCGGGGAGTTTCCCCCGCTTACCAGGTGTTCTTCTTCTTCACGCCGTTCCAGAAGGTGGAATCGTGGGTCTGGGGGATCCGCCCCAGGGGGATGCACATGACGTTGCCCGTCCAGAAGGCGATGTTCAGCTTGCCGTCGTGGGGCGTGGCCAGCTGGGTCAGAAACGCGTTGCCGTCCCAGGTGAATCCCAGAGTGCTCGTGGATTCCGCGATGACCGCCATGCGGCTGGGATATTTGGCCACCTGACGGCAATTCCGCTGGGTGTAGGAGTACATGTTGATGGCCATGAAGGCCAGATATTCGTTCCACTGATCGGGCTTGGCTTCACGGGCATCCCGTGCGGGACACATGAACTGGCTCCGGTGATAGTATTTCGTGTTGTAGGGGTAGTAGATGCTGCCGATCATCCCCTGTTTCCTCGTCCCGAGGTAGGAGGCGAGAAGTCCGTGCTTCCCCCCGCCGGGGACACCCTTGGGCCGCTCGTACATCCACGCGCCCGTGCTGTTGCTGGAGCTGGTGTTGTCCCAATAGCGCAGGGGCAGGCCCTTGTTGTCCTCGGTGTACTGGGCGATCGCCAGGCCGATGGTCTTGAAGTTGTTCATGCACGCCGTCTGCAGCGCCCGGCCACGGGCCTTCTGCAGCGCGGGCAGAAGCATCGAAGCGAGAATGGCGATGATGGCGATGACCACCAAAAGTTCGATCAGCGTGAACGGCCGGCCGGCGTCTGGGCCGTGCGAAGCGCTCCTGTCTTTCATCTCTTGTTTCCTCCCCTGGGTTGAAATCCTCCGGCATCGGATGGGGCCCGCGGGGCCCATCCAATCGTACTGCTCTTAATTATACCACAGGAATGGCGAAAATGCAAACAAACTGCCGAAAAAAAACACGAAATTCCCGATCCGGGAGGGAGCGGAGAGATTCCATGCCGTCACGGCAGTTCCACGGTCTGGACCTTGAGACTTGCCAGATTGCGGCGGTGGAGACCGTCGGCGCAGTTTTCCGACTCGTAATAGGTGAGGAGCAGCGTCTTCCCGAGGAAGGTCATGGAGGTGTAACAGTAATTGTGGCTTTCGTCCTCGATCTGCCGGTACTTCGTCCAGGTGTGACCGTTGTCATCGCTGTAACTCAGGGCGAGAGGCGTCCGCCAGCCCCACATCTTTTCCGAATCGCCGAAGTTGACGTGAGAGCGGTCGTTGAAGGCGCACCACAGCCGGGCCGTCCCCGGCTCCCGGCGGACGGACTGGGGCGCCACGGGGGAAACGATGTCCCGGAGGGGTGCGAGTTCGGTGAAGGTCCGGCCCCGGTCCCGGGACCAGGCCCCGTACATGCACCCCAGGTAGGTGCGGCAGTAATAGAAAAGCGTCCCGTCGGCGCACTCCTCCACGCCGGGCTCCTGCTCCTTGTAGGGATAGCGGCAGATCTCGCTCCAGTCGCTTTCGGCGGCGTAAGGCTCCGGCCGGGGCGGCGCGGCGCAGGGCCGGATCTCTTCGGAAGCCCGCCAGGAGCGCCCCATATCGTCGGAGTACCAGAGTTTCAAATAGGAAGGGACCTCCTTGAAGCCGCCCGGATAAACGCACACAGGCAGAACCAGCCGCCCCGAGGAAAGCTGACGGAGCCGGTCGTTGTTGACTACGAAATAGTCCGAAGGATCCACGTAGGAAATCACGACGGGCTCGCTCCAGCTCGCGCACTCGTCGCAGGAACGGGAGAAGTACCCCAGATCGTGCCCCGCCCCCAGCTTCCGGATGAAGACGCACCCTATGGAACCGTCCGCAAGGCGTTCCAGGGAAACGCTCATCTGGTTGAGGTAGTGGCTTCCCGCAAA
>JAFSYV010000131.1 GCA_017443585.1 Lentisphaeria bacterium
CCCCGGCAGCGGGGAGGAGTCGGAGGTGTGGGATTCCCCTCACGAAATGATCTCCTGCGTCTTCATGAGTTCTTTCACCCGGGTGATCCACATCGCCCACGGCGGCGATCTGGCGGAACACCCTTCCGCGGACATCTTTTACCACATCCCCAAAGGCGTGATCGCGGGGGAAGGCAAAGTGGCCGAAGCACTGCTCGAATTGAAGAACAGCCGTCCGTCACTTTCCCTCGAACTGATGCGGCTTCTGCTGCGGCTTCTGGAGGAGACTTTGGCCCTGATCGGGGAAAAGGGCCTGCCCGAACCCGAGTGGCGGCGGGTCTGTGAAGCCATGCACCGCCTCTTCCGGGGCAATATTTCCCGGGAGGACGTGGCGGAACTGGCGGAAATTTCCCCGGGGGCCCTTTCCAAACTGGTGAGAAAGCACACCCGCAAATCTTTCCGGGAGTTCGTCAACGATCACCGGCTGGAGTACGCTCTTTCCATGCTCCGGCAGAGCAAATTCACCGTGAAGGAGATCAGCAGTTTGAGCGGCTTTTCCTATCCGAGCTACTTCATTCGGCTGTTCAAGGCCCGCTACGGCATGTCGCCGGAGCATTTCCGGCAGGTCCGTTTCACCCTGCCCGACCCCAAGGATCCGGCCTACACCAAATAGGCCGGAGGGGGGCTGGCGGGGCGTTACGGGAGAAATTCCAGTTCCACCGCGGGATGGCGGACCTTGCCCGAAGGGCGCCTGTCGGCGGCGGTCCAGCCCCCCGGCCGGACGACCGGGAAAGTGATCTCCCCGAACATGGGCCCGCACGAAGAGCAACGCTCGATCCTGACCGGAACGGTTTTCCCCGAAAAACGCTCCGGGATGTGCCAGACGAAGGGGGCGTACAGCCGCTCCGGCATCTTTTCGCCGTCGAGGTAAAGCTCCGTGTACAGGCCGTCGGTTTCGAACCGGAGTTTGGAAGCGCCGCAGGGGATCTCCGCCCAGCCGGTCTGGATGATTTTCCCTGTGTAATTTTCCAGTCCTGCGCCGTCCTGCGCGTACTCGGTCAGCGTGTCGCCGAAGTCGGCGAAGTCTCCGGCCAGGAATACGCTCGGCAGGAAGGGATAGTCGGGGAATTCCCCCTTCAGCACGACCGTATGCTCCCCCGGTCCGAGCCGGAAGGGCGCGGTGCCCAGGTAAAGCTCCCGGAACCCTTCGGGCAGGGCGTCGGCGGGAGCTTCGGCTTTCACGGGCACTCCGTCCAGTTCGAAGGCGACAGGGACCTCATGCTGCCGCGGCAGCAGAACGAGACCGTCGAGGGCGGACTCCAGACGGAATTTGCAGACGCCGTCGGCGAAAACGAGGCGTTTCAAATTCGGGCGGTCCGTCGAAATCTTCCAGCCGCAGAAAGCGCGGATCCCGTCGGGCTCCAGCTCGAAGGCCAGTTCCCGGCCCTCCCGCCGGAGCCGGAGGTCCCGGGTCGCGCGGGAGCCGGAAAAGTTGATGATCTCGACGGAGCCATCGGCAAAGGTGCGCAGAAAGATATCCCGCGCCAAAGTTCCGTCCGCTTCCGTCACGCAGGTCTTCAGGGGGACCAGTTCGTCGAGAACGAGCAGGCCGTTGGCGAAGGTGTCCCAATGGCGGTCGTAGCCGTCGGGCATCTTTTCGGCGGTCAGCCCCTCGGGGTCCACGCGCAGGACGACGGGGGCGGTCCCTTCCTCGTCTTCGCCGATGAGGCTCCACTGCCGCTGGGACTGCACCAGACGGATCAGCAGTTCGTTGAGCTGGACTCCCGAAGCGGGACGCCGGACCTGTATTTCCGGTTCGAATCCCTTGCGGGCGACGGCGGCGGAAATCCGGGCATCCTCCCCCAGCATTTCGAGGGCGGAAAACCAGGGCTGGGCCGGGGAAAAGGGATTGCAGTAGCCGGTCTTGATGGTGTTGCCCCGCATGTCGAAGGGCGATATCGCCAGGACGTAATGGTCGATCCCGAAGAGGGAAACGAAGCGGATCTGCCGCCGGACCCGGTCCGGAGTCATGTCGCAGGGGCCGAGGGCGAAAAGCTCCGCCAGCCCCCCGTTGCCGTTCTTCCGCACGGCGTGTTCCACCGTCCCGAGCGTGTTCCACTCGATCCTTTCGATAACGGTGTGGGTGCGGATCTCATCCAGCCCGGGCAGGGAGAAGCTGTCCGTGACCGCCATGGGGCAGCCGCTGGCCCGCAGTGAGGAACCGAGGCAGTTTTCCTGCATCAAATGTCCCGTCATCAGAAGGTTGTGCCGGTCGCACCACTCCCGGACGGGCAGGATGAAGGACTCGAGAAAACGTTTCCCCAGCAGTTTGCAGACGAAGGGCTCCCAGAAGAACGCGCAGTGATTGCGGAGGCAAAACACCAGATCCTCCCTGAGGGAGCTGCCTGTGAGTTTTTCATAATCCTCCTCCAGCCCCGGATAGAAGGCGAGGTCCAGCCGGGTCCCTTCGGTCGGCGCCCCGCCGATGTAGAGAAAGGAGGGTTCGTCGGAAAAGATCCCCTTGACGAGGCCCCCGAAGTCCTGGCCGAAATGTTCCGCGTACCGTTCGTGGGTGTAGGCGATGAACTTCCGCACGGCTTCGGGATCGAGAACGTTGGGGGCGTTCGGATTGGAACGGACCTCGAAGGAGTAAGCGCCGTTCTTTTCGGAAACGCGCAGGAACTTCAGCGCGTGGTCCGGATTCTCCCTCATGATCCTGCCGCCGCACTGGCCGCTGGGCCAGTTGAATTCGTCGTAGAGCCAGACGGAGGTGAAGCCCTGCTCCCGGCATTCCTCGATGATGTTGGTGCAGGTGTCGAACCACTCCTGCGACATGTATTCGATCTCACAGCCCGAACGGGGGTAGATGAGGAACTGGGAGAATCCCGCTTCCCGGAAGGCTTTCAGAAAAGCGTGGATCTGTTTCCGGTCGGGGCGGCCCGTCACGGCGCCCATGGGGATCAGGGGATTTTCGGGGAGGGCGTTCATTTGTCTTTTTCCTTTCGTGGTTGGATCGGATAATGCAGTTTTTCCGTCAATAACTCTCCAGATGGGCGCGGACCGACTCCAGGAGCGTTTTCTTCTGCTTGCGTGAAGTTTTCGCCCAAGCCGGAGCGGGGCCGTAGATCCCGAGTTCGGCAATGACTTCTCCGGAAAAATCGCGGACGGGGATCGCCATGGAGCAGACCCCGTCGCGGGATTCCTCTTTCACCTCGGCGCACCCGGCTTCCCGGACCTTCAGACAGATTTTTTCCAGCTCTTCGAGGTCCATGACGGTCTTCCGGGTCATCCGGCGGCGGGTCGTCCGTGCGAAAAGTTTCTTCCGCTCCTCCGGGGAGAGCGCGGCCAGCAGTATCCTGCCGCCCGCGGTGGAGTGGAGCTCCTCGGTCCAGGACTGCCGGGTCAGCGGAGCGGGGTCCCCGCCGGGGAGGATGTGGGCGCAGCAGTAGAGCCGGTCGTTTTCCAGCACGCCCGCGAAGGCGCCGAACCCCGAACGGCGGTTCAGCTCGGCCAGCGCGGGCTCCATCGTCTGCCGCAGATGTTCCCAGCGGGCGGCGGAGTCCCCGAATACGCAGAGCTGCGGCCCGAGACGGTAGCGCCGGGAGCGGTCCTGCGAGACGTACCCCCGCCGGAAGAGCACCCGCAGCAGATTGTTCGCGCTTTGAACGGAAATGCCCAGTTTTCCGGCGAGAACCGTGGTCGAAACGGGCGCTTCTTCTGAAGCCAGCAGTTCCAGCAGGTCGAGTGTCCGGTCCACTACCTGTATCGGCTGACGGTTTTCGGTTTTCATCGAGTTTCGATCTTTACAACAATATTTTAATTCTTCTTAATATACACCATAGTTTTAATTTTTCAACACCTCTTCCGGAAAAGTCCCCCGGAAAATGTTGTCGAACCGGCAAAAAGTCCCCCGGAAAATGTGGGAGATCGGTCAAAAAGTCCCCCGGAAAATGTTGTTCAATTTTCAAAAAAAGCTTGATTTTTAAGTTGTTATGTGCTATATTGTGAATGAATACGAAAACGGGGGGGGGATATCATGCAAAGGGAAGCGTTGAAAAAACTGCTGGAGTGGAAGAATGCGCCGGGCAGGAAGCCGCTGCTCGTTCAGGGTGCGCGGCAAGTCGGCAAGACCTGGCTCATGAAAGAGTTCGGGCGTCGGCATTTTTCCCGGACGGCCTACATCCATTTCGACAACAACAGCCGCATGCAGCAGATTTTCAACGCGGATTACGACATCAAGCGGCTCCTGACGGCATTCCAGGTCGAAGCCGGATGCCCCATCACGCCCGGAGACACCCTGATCGTCTTCGACGAAATACAAGAGGCCCCTCATGCCGTAAATTCATTGAAATATTTTTGCGAAGAGGCTCCGGAATACGCTATTGTGGCCGCAGGTTCGCTTCTTGGGGTGTCGCTGCATAAAAACGACAGTTTTCCCGTGGGGAAAGTCGATTTTCTGGACTTGTATCCCCTCAGTTTTTCCGAATTCCTGAGAGCGGCCGACAATTCGAATCTCGCGGAGCTCGTCGAATCCGGCGATTGGCCGATGATCACCGCATTCAAGGACAAACTCATCGAACAGCTGCGGCTTTATTACTACATCGGCGGCATGCCCGAAGCCGTGAGCGCGTTTCTTCAGCATAATGATCTGAAATCGGTGCGCAAAATCCAAAAAGGACTGCTTCGCTCCTATGAGCGCGATTTTTCCAAACATGCGCCCAGGGAAATCGTTTCCCGCATAAAGATGATCTGGGATGCCGTTCCGTCGCAGCTTGCCAGGGAAAACAGGAAGTTCGTTTACGGCGCACTGCGCCCCGGGGCGAGAGCGCATGAGTTCGAGACCGCCATGCAATGGCTGCTGGGCGCCGGGCTGATTTACAATGTCTGCCGGGCGGCAAAACCGGCTGTCCCGTTGTCGGCATATCGCTCCGACAGTTTCAAAACGTATATGCTGGATGTGGGGCTGCTCGGCGCCAAGTCGGATTTGAGTGCGAAAACGCTGTTGGAGGGCAGCGCCGTCTTTCAGGAATTCAAAGGCGCATTGACCGAACAGTACGTTCAGCAGCAGCTTCGTGCGGAATGCGGCATCGAACCCGGTTACTGGTCCCGCGAAAACGGCGGAGCGGAGGTCGATTTTCTCTACCAGTCCGAAGAGGCCGTTATTCCCGTGGAGGTCAAGGCGGAAGAGAATCTGCAGGCCAAAAGTCTCAAGGTTTACTGCCAGCATTTCCATCCTCCGTTTTCCGTGCGGACATCGATGTCCGACTATCGTGCCTCGGCGCAATCTTTCGACGGGCACCCCTGCACCATGATCAACCTGCCTCTGTATGCCATAAGTCAAATTCGGAAAGAATGCGGAGAGACGATGCCGTGAATTTTGGAGGCGACAGGAAAATGAAGCGGCCGCAAGGCGAGTAAAACAAGAAGTGAACGAAAATTGGACTGGGAATTTTTCATTCTGCTGCTCGGATGCCTGTATCTGCTCGCCCTGATCGCTTTTCCGGTCTTTCTGGAGAAGATCCCGCGCATCTGGCGCCTGGCGGCTTACGCCGGGTTCTGCGCGGGGAACGTTTTCGTCGCGTGGGGATTTCACAGCCTGCAGATCCTGGGCCGGAACATCTCGTCCGGGCTCCGCGCATCGGAGTTTTTCAAAACCTTGCAGACTCAGCTTTCTTCCGGCAATTTTACCGAAGGGCTTCTGGAATTGCCGGGAGTCGGGTTCGGGATTTTTCTCTCTCTGCTGGCGGTGACGGCGATCATCGGCGGCGCGGTCTGCTGCCGGCTGAAGATCCGCTGGTACAGTTATGTCATTCTGCCCGCGGCCCTCATCCTCGCCTCGTTTCTCTTCGCCTATCCCGATGCCCTCGACCGGCGGCAGGACGTGGAGGAACACAACGCCCTGCGCCGCCGGACCTATGCCCTTGCGGCGGAGAAACGGGCGCAGAGCGTGACCGGGCGGCAGATGGCTGACGTCATCGGCGCGAAGCTGAAGGATTTTCATTGCGACTACGAGAGCCGCAAAGGCGAAAAGGAGTCCGTCGAGAGGATCCTGGCCGCTCTGCGTGAGCTGACGCCGCACAAGGAGAAATGAAGTGCCGAAAAAAACGTTGAAACCTGTTTTTAACCTATCGAACCCCGGAAAAGGAGGTCCATTTCCATGGAAATCGAAAAATACACCGTGAGCCGGGATCCGGCCCATTACGCCGGGTGGCCGGATGTGACGCTGACCGCCGACGGCAAACTCGTCTGCGTCTTCAGCGAATGCACCCATCACTGCGTCCGTTCCAACACGCAGATCATGCTCATCGACTCCGCCGACGGCGGCAGAACGTGGGGGAACAAGCGCCCCCTCACCGAGGAGACGAAGGGCCTTGCCCACTACTACAACTGTCCCCGGATCAGCACCCTCCCCGACGGGGAACTGGCCGTCATCGTGGACAGGATCCCCTCGGCTTCGGGCGAAGGGTCTCTCGACGACTGCGTCGATGTCCTCTACCGTTCGAAAGACAACGGGGCAAGCTGGAGCGGCCCCGCGGAACTGCCCCTGCGGGGCATCGTCCCCGACAAGTACCGGCTCCTCGACGGCGGCAGACACTGCATCGCCGCCCAGCAGTACTTGAAAGGGCATCTGGCGGAGTACCTCCGCTACTCCGATGACGGCGGCCTGAGCTGGAGCGACCCCGTTCTGGTCGCCTTCGAATCCCGCCTGAATCTCTGCGAAGTGTGCCTCATCCCCCTCGGGGAAGGCAAGGTCGCGGCGCTGCTGCGGGAAAACTCCGGAGTGGGGTACGACTGTTACAAAAGTGTTTCCTGCGACAACGGAGAAACGTGGGGCCCCCTGGTGGAGTTTCCCCTCCCCGCCTGCCACCGCCCGGTGGCGGAAGTCCTCCGCGACGGCCGGATCCTCGTCACCTTCCGCCTCTGTCAGGGGGGCGGCTGCGGCATGGGTTCCGGAGCCCAAAACTTCTTCGGCGCCCTGACCGACCGGGAATCCCTGCTGTCGGTCCGGCGCAACGACGCTTCGGTGCGGCTCTTCCCCATCGACTACGACCGCTCGCCCCGGCCCGACACGGGCTACTCCGGACACGTCCAGCTCCCCGACGGGACGGTCTGCATCGTCAACTACATCGTGGACGACGCGCTGAATGTGGCCCAGATCCGCAGTTACCGGCTGGATCCGAAAGAGCTGATCCTCGACGCGGAATTGGAAAGGTGCCGTTTCTGCAACTGTCCCGCCAAACGCTGCCGCCGCTGGAAAAAATAACGCCGCGGCACACTCTTCCGCGGCGTCAGATGGAGGCGGTGTTCCGGCACCGCCTTGATTTTGGGAGAAAACCTATTCCGCGACGGCGGCGTTGAACTCCTGGATGAGCTCGTCCAGCTTGCCGATGTCCCGGTGGACGGACTCCCAAGTCCCTTCGGGGTCGTACCAGAGCCGGTTGAGCTCCGCCGCCGTGTGGCCCTGCTGTTCCACCCAGGTGTAGTACTTCAAGTTGTGGATCTGCTTGCGCTCGGGATAGGTGAGCTCCCGCACGTAGTCGGTCCGGATCCCCAGCATCCCCGCCGCATGGTCCATGGCCGCGCGGGTCACGGAGTAGGGTCCGCCTGAGGCGGCCAGCTCACGGACACGGGACTGATAGAGCACCGAGGTGTCGGTCAGCACCGTTCCGAGGATGTCACGCTCGGTAAGCTCGTAGTACTTCGCCATCTTGATGCAGGCGAGCACGTTGGCGATGCCGGAAATGCCGAAAAGGCCCAGTTTTTCGACGAAGTCCGCGGGGACTTTCGCCTCCTCGGTCAGATAGCGGTGTCCCTCGGGCTCGTTGAAAAGCCGCAGGAGCCGCATGGGGTCCGCGTCGTCGATGCAGATGATGTCGTCGGTGTTCCGGATGTTGTGGATCCAGGGCACGTGGCGGTCGCCGATCCCTTCGATCCGGTGCTCGCCGAAGCCGTTGTTCCACATGGTGGGGCACTGGAGCGACTCCACTGCCGCCACCTTCATCCGGGGATGGAGCTCCTTCAAATAGTCGGCGCAGCCGATGGTCCCCGCGGAGCCGGTGGCGAAGCAGACGCCCGCGAAGCGGTCGCCCTCGTGCCGGAGCATCCGGAAAGCCTCCTCGGCCGCCGTTCCCGTCACGTGGTAGTGCCACAGGTGATTCCCCATTTCCTCGAACTGGTTGAAGATCACCGCGTCGGGCCGGTTCCGCTTCAGGTCGTTGACGCAGTCGAAGACCGCCTTCACGTTGGACTCACCGCCGGGCAGGCGCAAGGTCTCGCTGACGATCCCCGACAGCCATTCGAAGCGTTCCCGGCTCATGTTTTCGGGCATGACGGCGATGGATGCGCAGGAGAGGATCTTCGCGTTGAAAGCGCCGCCCCGGCAGAAGTTCCCCGTGGAGGGCCACACCGATTTCTGGTCCGCCACGTCGAACTGCCCCGTCACCAGCTTGGGGACCATGCACCCGTAGGCCGCCCCCACCTTGTGGCACCCCGTTGGGAACCACTTGCCCAGAAGACAGAAGATCCGGGCCCGCACCCCCGTGAGTTCATGGGGCAGTTCGATGATGTTGGGTTTTCCGTAGGTCCCTCCGAACTCCTTGGGTTCGTTCTTCCAGGTGATCCGGAAGAGGTTGAGGGGCGAAAACTCCTGCATCCCCACTTTTTTGAGCTGTTCCCGGATCGCCTGCGGGACGAGCGAGGGATCCTTCTGCTGGGCGATGGTGGGCAAAATGATGTGATGCTTCCGCGCCTCGCGGATGTTTTTCCGCAGGACCTCTTTATTGACGGTGAAATCGATCATTGTCGTGCTTCCTTCAGATTTCCGATATTGCGCGCTTTTAATATACACCCGGAAGGGCGCTTTGGCAAACGGAGTTCCCGGCGCAACCTCACGGTTTTCCGGGAGAGATCTGCTTCGCCAGCCAGATCCGCCACATCTCGTGATACCCCGGCGGCACGTCGGCGTGGCCGTTGGCGATCTTGTCGAACATGAACTTGGGCCCCCGGAGCGCGTTGTAGATGGCGTAGCCCCACGTGGGGAAACAGTTGTCGTCCACGAACCCGACCCCCATGAAGACCGGGCAGGTGATCCGTTTGGCGCAGAAAGCGGTGTCGAAGTAGAGCAGGGTCCGCCAGTGCTCCCGGAACTCGGGGGCCCGGCAATCCGTGGGGTGCCTCCCCGCGAGAAATCCGCCCACGTCGCCGAAGTCCGGCACACCGCAGAAGGCTGCCTTGATGAGGCCCGAAAAACAGCACAGGTAGAGGCCGAAGGCCCCGCCGTGGCTGGCTCCGCAGTAGACGATGTTTTCCCGGTCGATCACGGGCAATGCCGCCGTTTCGCGCAGCAGCCGCACACAGCCGAGGATCGCGGGATAGAGGTAGAAGCGCCGGGGAGAATCCAGCCCGTAGAAAACATAGCGTTCGAGCCCGATCTCTTTCAGAAACTTCTCGTGCCGCGCCTTGCAGTCCGCATAATGCTTTTCCGGCGGATAGGGCGGCAGATGGTACACCAGGACCGCGCACGGCCGCCCCATGTGAGCTTCGAACGCGGGAGGATGGGCCCGGAAGGAGTCTTCGGCCTCGTAGGCTTCGCCGCCGCCGAAAACGGTCATCAGGGGAACGGGGCCGGAGGGATTTTCCGGCAGGGCCAGCATGGCGTAGGCGCGGAGCCCGTTCACGTTGGCGCAGCCGATCCGGTAAATTTCGTATCCGGGGATCCCTTCGCAGCGTTCCATGGTGAAATCGGCGGGGACGGCGTCCAGTTCGGCGAAGGCCTCTTCCCAGAAGCGGTCGAAATCCGGCGGCTCCGGGATGAGGGGCGTGATCTGGTCCGGATCCACCCCCACGCCGCATTGGGCCTTCTCGTCGCCGCGAGTGACGGTGCAGCGCAGGAATCCGGGGAAAGGCAACGAGGAAACCAGCCGGGCGGGAGCGGTGACGGTATGCTTCTCGAGGACCGCTTCGCCGTCGACCGAGATCACCGCCTCGAGGGGTTCTTTCGTATCGGCTTCGATGAGGAATTCGACTTTCTCGTTCACATGACAACGGTGCGAAGCGGGCCGGCAGGTGACGTTGATCTTTGGAGCATCCATGATTTTTACCTTCTGTGCTGGATCAAAAAACTTTCCCGGCATAATATAGCCCTCCGCAGCGGCAAATGCAAGGGCGGGGAAATTGACTTTCCTCTTTTCCCCGTGTATATTATGTCAGCGCAGAAAATGGAAAGTGGAGAAAATGACGGCGAAAAAAGAAAAAACGGGTCTGGTGCTGGAAGGGGGAGCCATGCGGGGGCTCTTTTCCGCCGGGATCATGGACGTGCTCATGGAGTCGGGCGTCACCTTCGACGGCATCATCGGCGTTTCCGCGGGAGCGGCCTTCGGCTGCAACTGGAAATCCCGGCAGAAGGGGCGGGCGCTCCGGTACAACCTGCGCTTCTGCAGGGAAAAGCGCTACTGCAGCTGGTACTCGCTCCTCACCACGGGGGACCTCTTCGGCGCGGAGTTCTGCTATCACACGCTCCCCCGCGAATTGGATCCCTTCGACGGCGAAACCTACGAGGCCGACCCCACGGCCTTTTATATCGTCTGCACCGATGCGCGTACCGGAGAACCGGTCTACCGCCGCTGCGACAAGGCCGACGACGAAAGTTTCGAATGGATGCGGGCGTCCGGCTCCATGCCGCTTGTTTCCCGCCCCGTCCGGATAGGAGGAGGGCTCTATCTGGACGGAGCGTTGTCGGACTCGGTCCCGCTGAAGTACTTCGAAAGCCTCGGCTACACGAAAAACGTGGTGATCCTGACCCAGCCGGCGGGGTACTTGAAACCTCCGGCCCGTTTCCGGGGACTCGTCCGCTTTCTCCTGCGCAGGACTCCCGCGGCGGCGCAGGCGCTCCTGGACCGTCCGGCGGTCTACAACGCCCAGCTCCGGTACGTGGAAGAGCAGGCCCGGAGCGGCAGGATCTTCCTCTTCCGCCCCGAAGCCCCCCTCCCCGCCTCGCGTCTCTGCCGTGACCCGAAGAAACTCCAGGCCACCTACGATGCGGGCGCCGCCGCCGCATACGCCCGCCTCGAAGAGCTGAAACGGTTCCTCTCGGAGTGACCCCGAGGGGGGCCGTACGGACGAAAACGGACCGACACGAAAAAAGGCAAAAAAAAGCCTGAAGGGGCGTTTGGAGCTTGCTTTATTCGCCCACGCGATATATATTATGAAATGTATCAGAGGGGGGGAGTCGCCCCGCCTCGGACAGGGAAAC
This sequence comes from Lentisphaeria bacterium, assembly GCA_017443585.1. Lineage (GTDB taxonomy): Bacteria > Verrucomicrobiota > Lentisphaeria > Victivallales > Victivallaceae > UBA1784. Next base: position 11,231 of record JAFSYV010000131.1, read on the forward strand.
TGGTATGTGTGCGGCAGTGACGCAGCCTTCGGCGGCGCCGTCTTTCGGCGTCCGGGTCCTGCCGTACATCGGAATGGTTTTGGTGCGTAAAGAAAACAAACATCGGACAAGATGAGCCGAAACATCTTGGGATCGGTCGGGAGAAACAAAAAAATGAAAAATTCGCCTCTCTTCGCGGCAATGGTCCGCACAGCCCTGATTCTTCCTCTTCTGGTGAGCATCGGCTGTGCCACGAAAACCACTTACATCAGCGACGACGGCAGACTGGAAAACGGCAGAGCTGCCCAGAACGTCGCCGGGTTCAGCGAAAAGGACATTCAGATTTGCGTCAAAAAGGCGGTCGACACCATCCTGGGCATGCAGCCGAACCGGCTCGTTCCTCCTCAGGGATCCGCCCGGGCGGTCGTGGTCATGAAGTCGACCGTCGACACGATATCCCGCGGAAGGGACGCGGCGGCGTTGTCCGAAGCGCTCCAGATCGAATTCGCCCAGCAGCTGACCGACAGCGGCAAGATCATCGTCTACGACAAGAATGTGGGGCAATACGCTCAAGTCAATGTCGAACCTCAGTACCTGTTCACCATCCGGCTGACCGAGCGCATCCTCAGGCAGGACGACGGCGACGCGCAGAAAGAGTACAACATGAATCTCCAGCTTCTGGATCTCAAGACCGGTCTGGCGTTCTGGCAGCGCCGGATCCCGCTCCGCAAACTGGTCGACGAAAAGAACATCATGAACTGATTTTCAAAAGGTATAAATCGAGGTGTGCATCATGAAAAAAAGTCTTATCTGGGGTCTCGTCTTCTCCGGCGCCGCGGTATTCGCCGCGGAGCCGGCGAAGGTCACCGTCAACGCCGACTCGGCCAACGTCACCGTCAATGCCGAGTCGGCCAAGGTCACGATCAGCGCCGATGACACGAAATCCATCAACGCCGATGTCAAGGCGGCCCAGCCGATCTCGTCCGGCATGATGATGACCGATGAATTGGAAAAATTCCGCAAAGAACGGCAGCTGCCCGCCTATGGCACGCCCAATGCAAAGGGAACGGTCTACTTCACCGGCACCGCCACCGTCGCCGCGAATGTCGCCAGCCGTGATTTCATCAAATCGCGCAGCTCCGCCTACGACAAGGCCTATACCGATGCCGTGGCGAAACTGGTGATGGACCGTTTCGGAAAAGAATTCACGAAAAAAGTCCGTCAGGAATTTTCGGATGAGTCCACCGACGCGGAGAACGCCCCCGCGAGCCTCCAGGACACACGTGCGACCCTGGAAAAGAAAACCGAAGCTCTCAAGGAAGCCGAAGTCGATGAAAAGCTCAAGAACCTGGGCGTCGACCCGAGCGCTTATGTGAACAAGAGCGTCGTCGCCAAAAAAGACCTCTACCGCAGCAGCATCCTGAATTCCGTCACCCGGAAGGCGTTCGGTTCGGCCGCCGGCTGCCTGCCGGTCCAGACCTTCGAGACCCGCGCGGCGGACGGCACCTATTCGATCGGCGTCGTTCTGAGGAGCGATGCGGTCTGTACCGAAGTCGCCCGCTGCATCTCCAAAAAAGAACGGCCCACGCTTTCCCGGCCCTCCGGGAACCCGGTCGCCGAGATCCTGCCCACGGACGATGAAATGCTCACCCAGTTCGGAGTGCGTCTTTTCTTCGACGAAAAAGGCGAATCGGCCCTGTTGAGCTTCGGCCAGTGGGGCTCCAACTACCGGGGCAACGACTCCCGCGCGATCGATCGCGCCAACAACCAGGCCCTGGCGCAGGCTGAAAATATGGCCAACCAGCAGTTGACCGAATTCATCAACAGCACCATTCGCGTCGACGGGTCCAGCCTCAGAAACGAGGATGAAGCCTCCCAGATGCTTTTCAAGCAGGATGGCAGCCAGAGCAAAGAGGATGTCGTCAAGTTCGTCGATCAGTGGTCCAGGAGTTCCGAAACCGTCGGTTATGACTCCATGATCGGCCGGGGAACGGTTTACCGCAAAGTGCTGCGTCACCCCTCCGGTCATCCGGTCGGCGTCGTCGTCCGGGTCTGGTCCTTCGGGAAACTGGACGCCGAGCGGAGCGCCATCCAGGGCACCGTTCCCAAGAGGAATACGCCCGTCCAGCCCTCCGTCCAAACCGAGGGCTCCGGAGTTCGCAGAGGAAAAGCATATGACTTCTAAGGTCCAGACAACTATGAAAAAACTGCTTTTCGCGCTTTTGCTGACCTTCGGCTTCGTCCTGTCCCTGCGGGCCGCCGATGAGAAAGTCATGGTCACCGGCGTCGGCCGCACCCGTGCCGATGCGATCCGCTCGGCACTGAATACCGCCGTGGAGCAAAAATACGGCTTGAATCTGGCCGGCGTCGCCCAGACCACGGTGAATTCACGGGAAACACTCACCGGGACCAACGGCAAGGAAAGTTCCGTGCAGCAGAGCAGTGATGCGCTGGTCAAGGACATCAAAACCGTCTCCAAGGGGCGTATCACCGGGTATTCGATCCTCTCCGAGGAAAAGGTCGCCGGAACCGGTGAGTACAAAGTCTATCTTGAGGTGTCCTTCCCCGCCAAATATGTGGTGGGCACGGATCCCGACGCTCTCCGCCGCATGGTGGTGGGGCATTTCCGCATAAGCGCGCCGAAGTTCAGTGTTTTCGGAGTTCAGACCGACGGATCGGCCTGGGAATATGCTTTTTCCGATGCGCTCAACGTTTATATGACTCAGACGCGCAAGTTCACGATGCTCGATCGGGACTTCGATGCCGAGTCGAACAAGGAGCTCGCCCTGCTGAACGATCCCAATGCCGCGCCGCGGGACGCGATCCGTTTCTGCCGGAAATTGGCGACGGATTATCTGGTCGTGGGGACCGTCGCCTTCACCGACGTGCAGCCGCCGACCACCAATCCTTACACCGGCAAAGCGATTTTGCCGGGCCAAACCGTTTTCGCCACCGTCACTTACCGCGTGATCCTCGCGGCGACCGGCCAGCTGAAATGGTCCGATTCCGTGCAGATCGACGGCAGGAATTTCTATTCCTCTCTTGCCGGCGGCTCCGTTCAGGATTCGGCGGCCTATGCGGCTCAACTGGTGGGAGACGGGATCATTTCGTGCATCCTGCCCTATGAGATCGTTGGACTCAATCCCGACAACACCTTCATCATCGGCGAAGGCGGAAAGTCCTTCGATGTCGGCGAATTCCTCAGTGTCTACAACCTCGGACAAGAGGTGACCGACACGAGGACCGGAAAAGTCATCGATGTCGCCGAAGTCCGCGTCGGCATGGTGCAGATCGTCCGGAAAACGGAAAAACTGAGTTATGCCGTTTACGTCAACGGTTCCCGCAATCTCATGAAAAGGGGATCCAGATTACGGCGTGACGAGCTCGCCCGGCAGGCGATGATCCAGGCCGCCTCGGGAGGCGCCCCCGCTCCTCAATCCGGCGCCGTCAAGCAGACGAGCTCCGGCGGAGTGGTGGTCCCGTTCTGAAGAACACGAAAAGAGCACCCGGCAGGAAAATGGAGAGGGACGTCGCCGGAGACGTCCGTCTTCGCCGGGAATGTGGGTCTTTTTTGTATAATTCTTGATATTCAAGGGAAAAATGAAAAAGTTTCTGTTTGTTTTGTTTGCGGCGGGCATGTTGTTGACCGCAGGCTGCGGTCCCACCGTCGCCGAGATCATGGCGATGCATGATCAAGATCTGTTGACGAACAACTTCAATTCATCACTCCCCTATATGAAGGGACTGGTCGCCGGCGATAAGGACAGATCGGGAGACGACACCCCGCTGTGGCTCCTGCTGGTTGCCAACGCGGAAATGCTTTCCGCCGACCGGGACGCGATCAGGGCCTTCGACGAGGCCGAAGACGTGATCCTGAAAAATGACAAGGAAGCGAGAAACTACGTCAGCGCGATGGCGGTCAATGACAAACAGCTGAAATTCGAACCCGGTTTTCAGGATCGCATGTTTCTGAGTCTCGGGAAAGCCACGCTGTATGCCGCCATGAACCAAAAAGACGCGGCGAGAACCGAATTCAACCGCATGATGCAGTATCAGGAAAACTGGCTGTTCGAACGCCGGAAAGAGATTGCCGCCTCCGAAGCGGCGATGAAGAAAAGCCTCGAAGATCAACGGAAAAACGATGCCCCCGCGGCCGTGAATCAGCAGTCGAACAGACTCAAAGGCGATGTCCGGCAGACCTACAACAATTTGCTCAATAACGGAAGTATCGCGGGGATGATCCTGAAAAACTGCAATTATGACCTCAGAAACAGCGGCGACATCAGCCGGCTGAAGCCCAATGATTACCAAAACGCTTATGCGACCCATTTCTGCGGCGTGTTCCGCCGGCTGAATGGCGATGACGGCGTCCCTTATTTGAGAGACGCAAAAAATCTCAAGCCGGCAAGCGCCCTCGTGGCGGCGGATCACGCCGAAGCCGACAAGAATGTGCCGCCTCAAAACGATGTCTGGATCTACGTCGAAGACGGGCTCTGCCCGATCCGTCTGGAAGTCCGCATGGATCTGCCCATGTTCCTCGTCCCGTTTGCCGCCAGATATGTCAAATACATCGGTATCGCCCTGCCCAAACAGGTGTACAGATCCGCCGCCGCCGGCGCCTACACCGTCGCAGGTCTCCCCATGGAAGAACTGGAAAACATCGATCGTCTGCTCAAAGTCGAATATGATGTGTACATGAACGGCGCCGTCAAGCGCGAATTGCTGCGTTCTCTGCTCAAAACGGCGTCTCAGGTCGCGCCCGGAGTCGTCAGGGACGCCATCGACGACCCCTACGTGCGGATGGGCTGCACCGCGCTCCAGCTCGCGGCGGCTTCGTATGCCGCCTCCACCACTCAGGCCGATCTGCGCACCTGGAACGTGCTGCCCAAACGCGTTCTCATGCAGCATATCAAACGCCCCGCCAACGGAGTCATAAGACTGACTGCCGACGCCCAGGCCCTCGATATCCAGGTCGCCGAGGGCAACACGATCATCGTGGTCCGCAAAGTGGCGGTGACTTCACCCTTCGTCGTGCGTCAAATCAACTTTGCGCCGGAAAAGAAGTGATCCGAGGATGTCATGCCGCCGGGGCGCCCCTGGGCATTCCGGCGGTTGCGCCCGCCTCGAAGCGCCGGAACGCGTCCCCGCAGGCCCCTGTTGCACACGGACCGACACGAAAAAAGGCAAAAAAAAAGGCATGACGGGGCGTTTAGTGCTTGCTTTATTGAATCAAGCGGTATATATTATTAAATGTTTCAGACGGGTGCTCCGTCTCGGACCGAAAAAATTCAGGAAAACGATCATGAGTGCAGCAGTGATACGGCCTTCGGCGGCGCCGTCTTCCGGCGTCCGGGTCGTGTCGTGCCCTTTTTCCGCCTCTCCACGGCGTTCCGGCTCCGCTGAAGCTCCGCCGGACAAGGTAACTCCGGCAACATTCCCCGTGGCCCGGCAATCCCCCTTCGCGGAGACAAGTCGGAGCCCATTCTGTACGTTCAGTCTCGAGTCAGCTAAGCCAAGCGGAGCTCATTCGAGACTCCGTCTCGAATCAGCTCTCCGAAAGCCAAGCCTTTATTCATAAAGGCTTAGCTTCTACCGACCGAAAATTTTTCGGTCTCCCTTTCCCCGTATTTGAGTTCTCCGGAGCGCTTCTGCCGCTGCGAGGAGGCATTTTTGTGCCGCGAAGTCCGGTTTTTTTCGAAAAAAACGGTTTACAAAAGGATCTTCACTGTTATACAGCCCATTATCGGGGATGGTCCCCGAGGCAATCAACGAAAGGGCGAAAAAACGAGTGAATTAACTTACAAACAAAAAAGAGGTTTTCTCCTGGGGAAAGAGTGCGCACACTGCACTTCAGATTTCCCAAAATGGGGGCATCTTTTGGTCTTCTCGGTGTGCTTTTCTGCTTCTTGCTTTTCGGCGGAACCTCCAAATACTGTTCGACTTGTCGGGCAATCATAAAACAGCATGAAGATATGGGCGACGATTATCCCCACCAGCTGGACAAAAGGCCGCGTTTTCGCCTGATCTGGGTTCTCGTCGCGGTGGGAATCCTCGGTCTGCTCGCCGTCGCCGCATAATCTCGAATGATCCGCGTTTGTTTCGGGGTAATGATTGCCCGAAATGCGGGAGCAGTCAGCACGACACTGAATCCGTCTAACGGTTAGTTTTATTCCCCATCACCCCGGCGTCCATTCAAATGAAGCCGGGGTTTTTTAACGTTTTTTCCGACCGAAGCGAAAAAGCCGGAGGTGAAAAGCGCCCCCGGTTAGACAGCGGCCGGGAGCGGAAACGCGGCAGTACGGGTTTGTTCTTCCGTTTCGGGCGATATTTTTTCCCCTTCCAGTTGAAAAAGACGGGGCCCGGTGCTATATTAAGTGCGGGATGAGCCGCAGGCGGGGACCGCCCCTTCCTGTGCCCTGTTGATTCGAGGAGAGGAAAAACAAAGAGGAAATGAAGCTCGCCGTACTGCTCCCGCTCCACCGGCCCGGCCCGGAGTGGGATTCTCATATCGCCGACGCGGTCAGAGGACTGCGGGCACGCTTCCCGGAAGAGAAGTACGACCTTCACTTCTACCTCACCAACGACGGCGCGCCTCTGGAGCTGTATCCCCGCGAATGCCTCGAAAAACTCGATGCCGCCGCTTGCGGGAAATTTCACTTTCTCCCCTACGAAGTCAACCGGGGCAAGGGCTACTCCCTGCGCCACCTCTGCGCGCTGAGCGATGCGGAGTACACCGTCTACACCGACGGGGATTTCCCCTTCGGCTGGGAGCCCGTGGCCCGCGCCTTCGATCTGCTGCTGGCCGGGTCCGACGTGGTCATGGGCCGCCGGACCCGAGCGTACCAAAGGGCCCTCACCCCCATGCGGCGGCTCCTTTCCGGCAGCGTCAAGGTCCTCAACCGGCTGCTGCTGGGGCTCCCCCGCGACTATCAGGAAACGCAATCCGGCCTCAAGGGCTTCGACGCCAGAGGCCGGGAGCTTTTCCTCCTGACTCAGGTGGAAACTTTTCTCTTCGACACGGAGTTCATCCTGCTCGCCTACCGGGAAAACTTGAAGATCGACGTCCTCGACATCGCCATCCGTCCGGGGATCCACCTTTCCTCCATGGGGATGAAGGTCATGTTCCGTGAATTGAATTGTCTCGCGGGGATCCTGCGGCGGGTCCGCTTCCGCCGGAAACGCCGGAGTGAGGCGACGAGATGACCGCGACCTCTTCCCGCCCCAAGATCCTCCTTTCCTTCGACGTGGAGGAGTTCGATCTGCCCGAGGAATTCGGGGCCGCCGTTTCCGAAGAGGAAAAGTTCGCCGTTTCCGCCGAAGGGGCACGGGCCCTCCTCGATATTCTCACCCGGACGGGAGTCAAAGCGACCTTTTTCACCACCGCCCTCTTCGCCCGGCACTTTCCCGAACTCATCCGCCGCATGGTTGAACTCGGGGGCGAAGTCGCCTCCCACGGCATGAACCACACCACTTTCGAGACCGCCCATCTGGCCGCCTCGAAAAAGGTCCTCGAAGAGCTCTCCGGAAAGATCGTCACCGGGTTCCGCACGGCAAGGCTGGCGGCGGTGCCCCACGAAAAGATCGTCGAGGCGGGCTATCTTTACGACTCCTCCACCAATCCCGTCTGGCTCCCCGGACGCTACAACAATCTGCGCGCCCCTTTGAAACCCCACAAAGAGCCCTGCGGGCTGTGGCAGTTTCCCGTGTCGGCCCTGCCCGGCTGGCGCTTCCCCCTCTTCTGGCTGAGCTTCAAGAATCTGCCCCTGGGGTTGTACGAAAAGCTGGCGGGCGCGGCGCTCCGGCGGACCGGGTTCTTCAATCTCTACACCCATCCGTGGGAGTACTCCGCGCGCAGCGCCGAAACGCGTTGGCGCATCCCGAGGTATATCGTCCGCCACGCGGGTCCGGAACAGACCGCGAGGCTGGAATCGCTCATCCTTTACCTGAAAGAGCGCGGGGAATTCACGACCTTTCAGGAATATCTTGATATCATGACCCGAGGTGAAAAATGAATTGCCGTAGCTTCTTTTCCTTCCAACGTTTCTTCAACCGGAAAAATCTCCTCATTCTGCTCATCCTCGTCCTGCTGGCCCGGTTCGCCGACATGCTGCTCCTGCCCGTGTTCGACCCCTCGGAGGCCCGGTACGCAAACATCTGCTCCAACATGGCGCTCAGCGGCAACTTCCTCGAACCCCGGTTCATCCACGACGGGACGCTGCAGAACTTCGAGGGCAAGCCGCCCCTCTATTTCCAGCTGGGCGGGATCTTCTGCAAGATCTTCGGCGTGAACGAATTCGCCGTGCGGCTGCCCGCCTTTCTGGCGGCGCTGGGGATCCTCGCGGTCGTGTTTTTCACCGTCCGGAAACTGCGCTCCGAAAGAAGCGCCGTCATCGCCGCGCTGCTCTGCGGGACGGAGCCCGTTTTCCTCATTTTCTGCGGCTTCTGCATGACCGATCTGCTGTTGTGCCTCACCATCACGGGGGCCGTGTGCGCCTACACCTTGTTTTCCGCCGCCGGGGAGGTCCGGGAAAAGAAGCTCTGGAGCCGCGGCTTCTTCGTTTCGCTCGCACTGGGGATGATCGTCAAAGGCCCGGTGGCCCTGGTGCTGGCGGGGATGCCCGTCTTCCTTTTCGTCCTCATCGGCAACCGCTGGCGTGAACTCAAATATCACGCCTGGGTAACGGGGTTCCTTCTCTTCTTCCTCATCACTCTCCCCTGGTACGTCCTCATGCAGATGAAGAATCCGGATTTTCTGGAATACTTCTTCGTCAACGAAAACTTCAAACGCTTCCTTTTCAAGGAGTACGGCGACCGCTACGGCGCGGGGAGAGAGACCTTCCGGGGCATGGCGCTGGTCTGGTTCATCGCCTGCAACCTCTTCTGCATGATCGCCGCCCTCTTCCCCCGCTTTTTCGGGAAGAAGATCTTCCCCCGCACCAAACAGGAGTACCGGGACCTGCTGACCGATCCCCTCACGGGCCCGGCGCTCCTGACCGTGGTCACCAACCTCCTCTTCTGGTGTCTCACCAGCCGGGTCCTCGTCACCTATCTCCTGCCCACCATTCCCGCCGGAGCGATCCTGGTCGCCGAGCTTCTGGAAAAACGCGCCCCCGCGGAGGAAAGCAGATGGAACCGGCTCCCCGCCGTCTGGTTTACCGGGGCGGCGGTCTTCTGCGCCGTGGGCCAGCTCTATCTGGGACTCTTCCCGCTCACGGTCGAAGCCGGGGCCGGGCACTTCTTCCGCAAGGTCGCCGACGCGCCGGAAAACCGGGGGAAACAGGTCTATTTTCTGCGCAAGACGCCCCTTTCCGCCGAATTCTATCTGCGTGAACGGGTGGTCAACCACCCCGACGAACTCCGGGAAGAGAGCCTCGCCAAAAGCGGCCGGTGCCTGCTCTTCGTCTCCGACAGCCAGCTGCGCAAACTGACGACGCCCCCGAACCGGAAGCGTATCGCCCGCGGCAGCAAATGGAGCGTCTACGCGCCTGCGGAAGAGCCCTGAAGGTCGATCCGTTCCGCGCCGACGATCCTTTCGATCTCGGGCAGATCGGTGTATTTCAGGATCCCGGGCACCATGGCCGTGAAGGGTTGCGGCGTGACCCGTCCCACGAGTTCGCCGTATGAAGCGGGCGGCTCCAGAAGAAGCGTGCGGTCCACCGCCCCTTCCGGGGCCAGCAATGCGGCGAAGAGGGCGAGGGGGGCGCTGTATTTGCGCCCGCAGAGGGTGAGGTGTTTCACCCCCCTGGCCCGGAGCAGGGAGACCGCCGCCAGGACCCCTTCCGTCTGAAGTCCGGGGAAGGGTTCTCCCAGCATGGTCCCCAGTCCGGCGTAGTGCCAATAGACCCCGTAGTCGTCGGTCATCTCCCGGGCGAACTTGCCGCACGAGGAGGGGGCGAGTTCCCCGATGCCGAAGGTGTCGAACCCGAAAAGTTTTTCGTCGTCCGCAAACAGTCCGGCGGGGAGCTCCAGCATCTCCTCGCTCTTCGCACAAGGCAAAAAGAGCACCGCCTTCTCGGGCCCAGGCAGCTGATAGAAGCCCTCTGCGGCGACGTGGTGGAGCACCCCCAGGATTCGGCGGTCGTTTTCCAGCAGATAGCGGTTGCCCAGAGTTTTTCCCTCGACGACGGGCTGGGGCGGGAGCCGGCGGTAATCCGTCGAAAACGTCATCTTTTCAGGAAGTTTCAGCAGATCCCGGACCGCCCGGCGTGTTCCCTCCCGGTCCAGCCGGGGACGGTTTCCCGCGACGGCGGCGCAGCGCCGCTTCAGCAGCTCCATGGCGGGCAGATTGCCCGGAATATTGAAGACGTTTCCCCCCGGAGCGGCCAGCTTCTGCTCCGTCGTCGGCCGGGGAATGTCGTCTTCGGGGATCCCCTTCGGCGTCACCCCCGCCGCGCGGAAGAAAAAGGCCCGGATGGCTTCCCGCTGTTCGGGTTTGAGCCCGTGGCCGTGGGGCCCCACGAAGGTGCCGCAGGCTCCGGGAGCTCCGGCAACGGCGCACAGTTTTTCCAGTTCCGTCCCCACCTCTCTCTGGCCCCGTTCATCGAAAAAGTCGTTGGTTTCACCGCTGACCAGCACCGGCCGGGGAAGGGAGGCGATGAGAAAGTCCGCCATATCGAGCCCCTCCCCGGCCAGGCCGGGCGGCAGCTGTTCGGCGTCGATGGGGTTTTCGTTCTCCACGGTACGATACCAGCGGGTGGTGGCGCAGCTGGGAGCCGAGGCGATGATCCGGTCGTCGAGGGCGTTGACCCAGCAGGTCATGGTGCCGCCGCCGGAACAGCCGGTGAGCATGATCTTCGAACCGTCCAGCTCGGGCAGGGAGACCATGCAGTCGATGGCCCGGAGCGCGTCCCACGCCCGCCAGGAGCAGAAGTATTCGCCGTAGAGGACCATCTCCTTGCCCAGCATGTTGTGGGCGCCGCAGAGGGCGAAGTCGTCCTCGAGAAAATGCTGGAGCCGCTCCCCCTGACAGACGGGATCCACGGCGAAGACGGCCACGCCGTTGGCGGCCAGCCCCACGTTGAGACTGACGCCGTTCTGGCAGGATTTGCCGTCGCCGTTGTGGCCGCAGAGGTGGAGCACCGCCGGAAAGGGCTCGGACGACGCTGGAGGCAGATAGAGGTTCCCCGTCATGAAATAACCCGGGTCCGGGTCGATGATGACCCGGCGCAACCGGTAGAGTCCGAAGTCGAACTCGCCGGTGACGCGGGGTCTCATGGGTTTGCGTTCCCGGTTTTCCAGACCGAAGGCCGCCCGGATCTTCCGGCGGCACCCGGCCGCGTAGGCCAGAACCTTTTCGGGCGTATCAAGTCCGGCGATGCGGGCGGCACGGGCACGGGCCAGTTCCCGGAACTTCCCGACGTAGTACTCATTGACGGCGCTGCCGAAATCGTGAAGCATTTTCTTTCCCTCCATTCAGCTTGCTTGACTTTTGCGCGGATCCGCTGCCTTATTAATATACAGCGCCCCCCGGAAAAAACAAGCCCCGGAGCAAGGGGGCCGGAACTTTTTCCATGCGCAAACGGCCAAAAAAAGCAAAAAAATGGGGCGCGGAACTTGCAATCCGCCTCTTTGAGTGCTATATTAACGCGTTCAAGAGTTGTTTCTTGTGCGAAACTTAAAAGTTTTTTCATATCGGAAACAGCCCCCTTCCGCAAGGACGCGGGCGCGAAAACACGGGAGAAGTTTATGAAAAGAGTCGCAGTGATGCTCGGGATCCTCGCCGCGCTGGCGATGCTTCAGACGCCGCTCAAGGCCGGTCAGGTCTTCACCGACCGGAAAACCGGCAAGACCGTTATCGAGTTGAAGGTGGACGGCCTGCCCAACCCCACGGGGACCGACGTCAATACACGGGCCAATGTGGAGATCGTCAAGGACTTCGTCACGAATTTCCCAGAGCTCTTCAAGAGGAAGTACGCCGAGAAATACAAGAAGAATCCGGAAAAATACGGCAAGTTCAACTGGGACAACGTGGAGATCCGCCTGAAACCCTTCTCCGGAATCAAGGTGGAAGGCGTTGAGAACGACCTCCTCGCCATCGCGGGCAACATGGCCCCCGACGTGCTCTACATCAACTTCCGCAAATCCGACAACTACATCAGCAACAGCTTCCTCTATCCCCTCGACGAATTCATCGAAAACCTCTCCGACGCCGAGAGAAAACAGTTCCTCGGAGAGCGGATCCATCCCAAGATCCTGCCCGTGATCCACCGCATCGGTCCCGACGGCAAAAAGCACTACTGGGCCGTCACTTACGGCGGCTCTCCCCTGGGCAAGGTGATGATGTACCGCAAGGACCTCTTCGACAAGCACGGCATCCCCTATCCCACCGCCAACTGGACCTGGGAAAATCTGCTCGACGCCTGCAAGAAGATCTCCGACCCCGGCAACGGCATCTACGGGATCATGCTGGGCCGCGGCAAATCCGAATCGTGGCACTGGCTGACCTTCCTCTGGTGCGCCGGAGGAGAAGTCATGGAACAGGACAAGGACACCGGCAAGTGGCGTTGCTCCTTCGGCTCCGAAGCAGGGCTGCGCGCCCTTGACTTCTACACGCGGCTTTCCGCCGAGAAGTGGGTCGATGCCAAGGGCGTCGTCCGCCGGGGCTACGCCTACAAGGACGCCCGCGCGGGCAACAAGTGGGCCAACGGCGAGATCGGCGTCTATCTGACCTATATCGACGAGCGGACCATGTCCACCTTCAACCCCGAGATCTACGGCATGGCTCCCGTGCCCATGGGCTATCCGGATGAAAAAGGCGTCCGCCACCGGGGCGGCGAGCTGAACTGCACCATGTTCGGCATGTTCGGCGGCATCACCAACCCCGTGATCCGGGACGCCGCGTGGGAGTACATGTACCACCGGGATTCCGACGCCGGGCTCCGGGTCCGGACGCGGGTGCTGGTCGAAGGCGGCATGGGCCAGTTCGTCATGCCCCGCTACCTCGAACGCTTCGGCTACAAGGATCTGCTCCGCCTCGCGCCCAAGTCCTTCCTCGAACTTTACGAAGTCTGTCTGGCTTCCGGCAAACCCGAGCCCTACGGCAAGAACAGCAACTTCGCCTATGAGCGCATGTCCATCCCGCTGCAGATCGCCGAGGCGATGGAGCTTTCGGACCAGCTCTCCTCCGATCCGACGCTCCGCACCGAACAGCTGCGCAAGGTCATCCGCAAGGCCGAAGCTGACGCCAACGAGATCATGATCGGCGACATCACCGACGCCGAACGGACCAAGCGCCGGGTCATCGCCTGCTGTGTGCTCCTCGGCATCCTCATCGCCTATTACTTCGTCTTCCGCAAGATCTTCCGGATCTTCACCCCGCCCAAGAGCATCCTGGGCGTCAAGCAGGAAACCTGGGGTTTCCGCCGCTTCTTCTGGGCCTACGTGCTCCTGATCCCCGCCGTCCTCACCATCCTCGTGTGGCAGTATCTGCCTCTGGCCCGCGGCTCGGTCATGGCCTTCCAGGACTACAAGATCATCGGCAAGTCGATCTTCGTCGGCGTGGACAACTTCGGAAATTTGATCATGGACGGCGCCTGGTGGAGCTCCATCTGGAACGCCTTCCGCTACAGTCTGCTGGTCATCAGTCTGACCTTCCTGCCTCCCATGATCCTGGCCGTTCTGCTGCAGGAAGTGCCCAAGGGCAAACTCCTCTTCCGCATGATCTACTACCTCCCCGCCGTGATCTCCGGCCTCGTCACCATGCTGCTGTGGAAGCAGTTCTACGAGCCTTCCGAATTCGGCGCGTTGAACCAGATCGTGCTGCGGATCCCCGCCATCGGCTTCATCGGCATCGGGGCCATCCTCATGATCGTCTGCTTCATGTTCGCCCGGCGGCTCGCCTTCTACCGCCTCTGGGGCGTGATGACCATTTTCATCATCGTCGGGTTCATCCTCTTCGGAGCCGTGAGCGCCCTCTCCTTCCCGGTGATCTTCCCCGGACATGAGTCCCTGAGCACCACCTGCTCCAAACTGCTGACCAGACTTTTCCAGACCAACAGCGAACCCTACCGCTGGCTCTTCAACCCCAACACCGCCATGGTGTCGTGCGTGATCCCCATGGTGTGGGCGGGCATGGGCCCCGGCTGCCTGATCTACCTCGCGGCCCTCAAGGGCATCCCCGAAGACTACTACGAGGCGGCGGACCTGGACGGCGCCACCTTCATCGACAAGATCCTCTTCGTGGTCTTCCCCACGTTGAAGGCGCTGATCGTCATCAACTTCGTGGGAGCCTTCATCCACTCCTGGTACTCCTCGACGGGGAGCATCCTCGTCATGACGGGCGGCGACGCCGCCACCCGGACCGAGACCGCCGGGCTCTTCATCTGGTACAAGGCATTCACCTATCTGAACTTCGGCCCCGCCACGGCGGCGGCGTGGATGCTCGC
>JAFSYV010000132.1 GCA_017443585.1 Lentisphaeria bacterium
GCTCCCCCTGAACGAGCTGCATCTTTTTACGATCATCTTCGCCGACATCCGCCCCATCCTGCAAATGCCGCTTCATACCCTCAGCTTGAGGCAGCTGGCGCTCCCCGCCGATACGCTGAAGATACTGGCGAAAAACACCTCGCTGCGCCGTCTCGCCCTGGCCCATCCGATGAAACCGGACGGGAGCGGGTTTCCCGATTTCCCGTGGGAGGACATGGCCTTGCTGAATATTTCCGAACTCGATCTTTCTTCCGGTTCCATCCCGGGCGGTTTGGATTGGATCGGAAACATGAGCAATCTGGAGGTATTGATCCTTCCCGGGCAGCGCCCGAACCGCAAACCGCTGGACCTGCGGCCCCTGACCGGCATGAGCTTCCGGCAGCTGGTGATGCCGGGAGTTCCCTCCGAGGAAAAAAGCAAGATCATGCGCCGCTACCGGATCAGGGAAGTCCTGTGACCGCGGGCGGCGCGACGGCAAAGAGGGCTTTGCCGTTGCATAAAGCCCCCTTGACCGCGTTTGAGCGAGCCTCTTTTACAGGCTTTGCAGCCACTTCATGTTGCGGGCGACCTGGCGGAGGTAGAAACGGGGGTCGAACTCCCGGTTCAGGAAGGCGGGCTGCTTGAGCCCGTCGGCCACGACTTCGTAGATCAGGACGCAGTCGTGGTCGATGGCGTTGATCTCCTTCATGATGGCGGGCCAGTCCAGCGCTCCCAGACCGGGGAACCAGTGGCACTCGTCCTCGCCGTCGCTGTCGGAAATGTGAAAGGCCCGGATCCGCTTTTTCAGCCGGGCGATCCACTGGGGGACCTCCTTGTAGCGCTTGTCCGCGTGGTTCACGTCGAAGCAGATGCCCACGCAGTCGGGCATGCCGTCGAGGAGCGCTTCCATCTCTTCGGGCACGCCGCCCAGGGAGCCGCGGGGACAGACTTCGAGGTTCAGGCTCAGGCCGTACTTTTCCACCGTCGGGATCATGGTCTGCACGGTTTTGCGCACGTTTTTGATCCCGTCGGCCCGCTCCTGACCTTCGAGTTTCGATCCGGGGTGCATGGTGAGGTTCTTCATGCCCAGGGGCAGGAACTTCTCGATGAGGAAGGCCAGACGCCGGGCGCAGATGTCCCGTTCGAATTCTTCCGGCTGGGCGGGCCGTTCCGCGCCCCACCAGAAGGGCAGGTGCACGCTGAGAAAGTTCACCCCCTGACCGAGCCAGGGCTTGAGGAATTCGTACTTTTTCTTCACGTCGGCCGACCCGGGAACGGGGCCGCAGGAGTATTCGTAATTGCAGACGTCGGATTCGGCCATCCGCTTCAGCCAGATCTCCTTGTCCATGTTGTCGTGGGAAACCGACAATGCCCATTGATGCGCCATGATGATCCTTCTCCTTTGCTTGTTGGAACATGCTGAGGATAATTTAGCACACTTCCGGCTGTTTTTCAAGGGAAATTCCGGGAAGAGCGGGCATTTTGCCGCCAGGACACGGTTATTTCAGCAGCGAACGGCCCCGGCGGGCCCGGCTGAAGCGGATGAATTCGCCGATGAATTTCTGGTTGCCGCCGGGGAGGTAGATGAAGGCCGCTTCGCGCAGGATCTCCCCCTCGGTGAAGGAGCCCGCCTGCAACACTCCCGCCTTGAGTTCGTTCTCCACGGCGAGTTCCGAAAGGACGGCGATGCCGGGGCCGGACTGGACCAGCAGTTTGACCGCGTCGAGGGAGGCGACTTCGTGGAGCGTTTCGGGCGCGGGTTCGGGGATGCCGTGTTCTTTGAGGAAGCGCAAAAAGGCGCGGTGAACGGCGGAGCCGTATTCGTCGAGGACGAGAGGGTTGCCATTTTTCAGGTATTCGGCGAGGGAGAAACGCTTCTGGCGGCGAAAGCCCGGAGCGAAAACGGGGACCAGCCGGTCCTTGCAGTAGGGCTCGAAGAGGAAGTGTTCGCGGTCGAAGGGCTCCTCGGTGAGGACCAGTTCCAGTTCGCCCGCTTCGAGGCGGTTCTGCAACTCCTCCTGCGGGCCGATCTTCAGGAACAATGCGTAACGGGACCGCTCCCGGCTGAATCCGGCGGCGAGGCCGGGGAGGAGAAAACTCCCCGCGGTCACCGTGCCGCCCAGGGTGAAGGCGGCCTTCCGGCTTTCCGCACACCGCAGTTTCCGCAAAATGTCCGCTTCGGCGGCAAAAAGTCTTTCGCACTCCTCCTTCAATACCGCCCCCGCCGGGGTCAGTTCGACCTTGCGGCCGTTGCGGAAAAAGAGGGGCGTTTTCAGCTCCCATTCCAGCTTCGCCACCTGCTGGGTGACGTTGGATTGCGTCATGCCCAGCAACGCCGCCGCGCCGGTGAAGCTCCCCGCGGCCGCCGCCGCCCGGAAGATTTTCATGCTCTGTTCGATCACCGTAATTCCCCTTCCTCTGTACGGTAAGTTAATATACAACGATAAGTAATACTTATCAAGCAATAAGTTCAAATTATTTTCAATTTTGTGAAAGCGGGTGTACATTAGGGGCGTGTCAGGAACTCGAAAAAGGAGAGAAAAGATGATTTTGAATCCGCTTATCGCAAATGCGTACAAGGTCCTCGCCGGGGGCGAACTGAGCAAGGGTGAGGCGCTGGCTCTCGCCCGGGAGATCGAGGGGGAGGACCTGCTCGATCTGCTGTCGCTGGCCAACAAGGTGCGGAAGCGTTTCGCGCCTGCGTTCCACAAGTGTTCCATCATCAACGCCAGGTCGGGGCGGTGCAGTGAAAGGTGCCGTTTCTGCGCGCAGAGCGCGACGTTCCCGACGCATATCGAAACCTACCCTCTGCTGGAGCCGGAGGCGGTGCTCAAGTGTGCGGAAGAAATTTACGCGCAGGGGGTGAGGTCGTTCGGATACGTGACCAGCGGCCGGGGCTGGCGGAAGTGTGATGCGGATTTCGAAAAGGTGCTCCGGACGATGGATCTGCTCCACGAGCGTCTGCCGGACATGGAATTATGCGTTTCTCTGGGGATATTGTCGGAGGAGTGCGTGAAACTCCTTGCGGCGCACCATGTGAAGCGTTACAACATGAACCTGCAGACGGCGCCGGGGAGGTATGCCGAACTCATCACGGAGACGCACACCATGGCGGAGAAGATCGAAACGATCCGGCTCATGGGGAAGTACGGCATCGGCAACTGTACGGGGGGCATCATCGGGCTCGGGGAAAGCTGGGAGGACCGGATCGACATGGCCTTCGCGGTACGGGGGCTGCCGGTGGACCGGTGTCCGCTCAACGTGCTGCTGCCGATACCGGGGACGCCGCTGGAAGGTCGGCCTTTGACGACTCCTGCCGAGGCGGCGAAGTTCTTTGCGATTTTCCGGCTGATCAATCCGAAACTGATGCTCAAGTTCTGTGCCGGGCGGGAGACGGTGATGAAAGATTTTCAGGGGTTGCTCATGCTTTCGGGGCTCAATGCGCTGATGACGGGGGGCTACCTGACTACGAGGGGACGGGAGATCGCCGCGGACAGGGCTTTTCTCGCCGCGCTGGAGCAGTTCTGAAAAAACATTTGCCCGTGCGACAGCGCGGGCACACCCAAAAAAACTTTGCCCGTGCGGCAGCGCGGGCAAACCAAAGAGAAGATGCGTAAGCATCTCATCCCGCCTGCGGCGGGCGGCGGGGGAAGTGTGAGGGGGGCGGCGGAAGCGCCCTCTCACCATATTGTCGAGCGCGCCAGCGCGAGTCAATTCTTCTTCGAGCGCGTCAGCGCGAGGTTGCTCTCCCCCAAGCGCGTCAGCGCGAGGTCAAGACGGGCAATCAAATGAGACCGATGGGGGGCGCTTCTCGCATTGTCCGACAAAATCGGCCTCTGCAGACTATGAATACTGTGAATACTATGAATACTGTAACGGCGCAGAATCGTGTCAGCCCTGCAGTGGTAGATTTTACTAAAAGACCTCGTGAAAAAACAAGGTGATGAGACGCCTCCCTCTTGATTTTCAGTAAAACGGTGCTATATTCAATACCGAGTGATGTCTGCATTTTTCAAAAAACCGGAGGAACGAAAATGAAGATACGTTACGAACAGCTTTCGCCCCGCGACGCGTTGGAAACCTACTGCGAGTGGATCCTCGCCCAGCTGCCGCAGTATGATGTTTTGCCCACCTTTTCCTGGTACCGGCTCTTTTATCCGCTCCGGGTCCTGCTGCTGGGAGCGAAACTTCTCGGGAGACCCGGTTACGCCGAGGCCGCCTGGAGGCAGATGGAGCGCTATCTCGGGGAGCAGCTTCCCAACGGGGCCTTTACTGCCAACTACCGCAATCAGCCCACGGAACAGATGTCTCAGACCGATCTGGAGGAGCTTTTCCGGACCGGCAACATCAATCTTGCCGACAACGGTTCCAATGTCCACGCGCTTCTTCTCGGGGCGGCCGCCGCCGATCCCGAACGGCGCGGGCGTTTTCTCGCCGCCGCCGGGAAATGGCTGGACTGCTGGGTCCCCGTCTGGTCCCTGCCGAACGGTTCCTACGGGAACGGCATCTGGGCCGGACAGAAGCTCAACGCCCCCTATACCATGGCCATCAATGTCTGTTCCGCCTTTGCCGAGTATACGCTTCTCACGGGGGACCGGCATTATATCAGGAACGCGGAACGTTTTGTCATGTTCCAATGCGACCATTGGCATCCCTGCGGTGTGCCGATCAGGTTCAACCTCTATCCGGAACCCGACGCCCGCACTCTTGTCGGCGACTACTGCCGCATCTACTATCTTCTGGAGGGGCTGATCTGGACCCACTACGTAAGTACCGATCCGGCTGTTCGCGGCCGGATCGAAGAGCGGCTGACGGAGTGGCTTGAGAAGGATCTGCTGAAGCGCTGGCCGGAAAACCGCAACTGGTTCGACATGAACAGGAGCACACTGCGCCATATCGAGCATGGCGATTACGGAGACAGCGGGAACGACATCGTCGGATTTTACTGGCAGGCGGCCAAATGCTGCGGGATCCCCCATCTGCTGAAATATTACCTGGAGCACATCGAGGACCGGGCCGATCTGCGGCTTCGGATCGAACGCGGCGAGAGGTTTCTCTGCAATCCCCTCAATGCCCGGACTCTGGCGGTCATGGCCGAGGAGGTCGAACCGGTTTTCTGCATGCAGGCCACCGGGTTTGCCGGTCTGACCGTGGCCTCCGCTTTGGATCCCGAGTGTATTTTCCCGCGCTTGACGGAAAATTGAATTCAGAGGAGATGCGGAGCATCTCATCCCGCCTGCGGCGGGCGGCGGGGGAAGTGTGAGGGGGGCGGCGGAAGCGCCCCCTCGCAACACAAAAAACATTTGCCCGTGCGGCAGCGCGGGCAAACCAAAGAGAAGATGCGCAAGCATCTCACCCCGCCTGCGGCGGGCGGCGGGGGAAGTGTGAGGGGGGCGGCGGAAGCGCCCCCTCACCATGATGCGAGCGCGCCAGCGCGAGTCAACTCTCCCACCGAGCGCGTCAGCGCGAGGCAACTCTCCCACCGAGCGCGTCAGCGCGAGTCAACTCTCCCACCGAGCGCGCCAGCGCGAGGCCAAAACGGGCAATCAAATGAGAATGGGGGGGCACCTCTCGCATTGCCCGACAAAATTGGCACCCCGCAGACTATGAGTACTAAGAATGCTATGAGTACTATGTCAGGGGCGGGAATCAGCTCCTGCTCACTCGGCGCGGACGCCGAGGGTGAATTCGGACTTGTCCGCAGTGGCGAGGGCGGCGGCGGAGGTGACGGGGTTGGAGAAGTCGGCGAAGATGCCGCCGTCGAAGACGAAGTTGACGGCGCACTGTTCGCAGGCGGCGTCGAACTGGTCGGTGACCTGGGCGTCGCTGGGGCGGTCGCATTCATAGGTCGAGAGATACCGGAGTTCTCCGGGCTTGAGTTCGAATTCACGGACGAGGACGGCGTCCTTGCGGACGATCCCCAAGTATCCCACGGGCTCGAGGCGGCTGACGGCGGCGACGATGCGGGGGGTGTTCAACGAATCCTTTTCGTAGTCCATGGCGAGGAGCCCGAGGGTAAAGGCGTCGCGGGGGGACATGCCCGAGGCGATCTTTTCGGCGATGGGGTCCGTCTGGGAGCCGTTGGAGGCGACGGCGAACTCCCGGGCGATGCGGATGCAGTTGTAGCTGATGTAGGGGTTCTTGGCGAGATCGCCTTCGAAGCCCGGGCGGGGCATGATGGCGACTTTGTCGCCCTGGAGGACGGCCTGACGGTTGGGGAACGAGCGGGAAGAAACGCGGTAGAAGGCCCCGGCGCGGCCGGATTTGGTCATGCCGATGGCGACGATACGTCCGAGATACATGATGAAGCTCCTCGTTTAGGTTGTTTGATGTCACCATAACATACACCCGGAGCGGGAAAAACGCAAGGGCAAAAAAGGGAAAAAGAAGCGTCGGAGGGGCGAATTTTGCATAAACCTGAGCCTTGCGGGGGGAATCGGACTTGATTTTTCGAAGACGGGGTTGTAAAGTAAGGGCTGAACTCAACTTCATAAACCGGAGAAGATCATGAAATTATTGCGCGAGGTGTTGCTGTTGTCGGTCCTTATGGTGTGTTCGCTGGGGGCGATCGAGGTCCGGAACAAGGTGTTCACGGCGGAACTGGATCCGAAAGGGGCGGTCCTGACCAAATTGACGGTGAAGGGCAAGCCGTGGGTCGCGGTGCTTCAGGGCGCGGGGAGCTTCGACGAGCAGATCGGGCAGAATAAGGGCGCAAACATGCAGACCATCGATTACACGAACCGCCTCGATTTCGCCC
>JAFSYV010000133.1 GCA_017443585.1 Lentisphaeria bacterium
TCCCCTCCGTGTCCTGCCGCCGCCTCGGGGTCGATCTGGTCAATCTGGGGCTGAGCGGGGCCTGCCACCTCGAACCGGGCCTTGCCGACTGGATGGCGGGGTTGCGGGGGTGGGACCTCGCCGTCTTCGAACTCGGGATCAACGTCCTCGGGTGGATGGAGCCGGAGGAATTCCGTTCACGGGTGGACCATCTCTTAAGCGTATTCACTTCCCGCCATCCCGAAAAGCCGCTGGTGCTGATCACGGTTTTTCTTTCCCCGTGGCGGAAGGGGGTCGCGGTCGAGCCCTCGGAAAAGGATCCCGACGGGGCCTTCTGCGAGATACTGCGGGAGCTGTACGAACACTACCGGAACCGGGGGAATCTCCACCTGATCGAGGGCGGCGATATCCTCGACTCGCCCGATCTGCTGGGCGCGGATTTCCTGCATCCCAAGACCTTCGGTCACGCCGTCATGGGGCTGAATCTGGCGGAAAAGCTGAAAAGTCTGCTTTAGAGTTTTACTGAAAGGGAAATATGATGAAAGTAAGATCCATCGACTTCGTCGCCGCGGGCAAGGCGGAACTCCGGGAGATCGAGATCGACGGGGAGCTCACGCCCAACCGCGTCAAGCTGGAGACGGAATGCACCCTCATTTCCCCCGGAACGGAGTTCGCCTGCCTCGCGGGGAACACCAACCGTTCCGACAGCAATACCTTCCCCAAGACGCTGGGGTACAGCGCCGTGGCAAGGGTCCTCGAAACGGGGAGCGCCGTCACGCTGGTCAAGCCGGGGGACCGGTGCCTCTGCTACCACAGCGCCCACCGGAATTATCAGTTCATGCCCGAAACCAATCTGGTCCCCATCGAGGACGATTGCCTGCCCGCCGAAGAGGCGGTCTTCTGCGTGGTGGGCTGTATGGGCTTTCAGGGGGTCCGGCGCTGCCGTCCGGAGTTCGGGGAATCGTTGATGGTAATGGGATTGGGACTTCTGGGACAATTCGCGGTCCAGACGGCGCACCTTTCCGGCTGTTTCCCCGTGATCGCCCTCGACTTCATCGAGGCGAGGCGCAAGATCGCTCTCGAGCTGGGCGCGGACGCGGCCTTTGCCCCGGACGATCCGGAGTTGAAGGACAAAATTTTGAACCTCACCGGCGGCCGGGGCTGCGACAGCGTGGTGGAGATCACCGGCAACCCCCAGGCGGTGGTGCAGGGCCTCGGCCTCACCGCCCGTTTCGGGCGCTTTTCCCTCGTGGGATGCAGCCGGACGCCCACCGAAAAGATCGACTTCTACAATCTGGTGCACCGCCCCGGCATCTCCGTCATCGGCGCCCACAACATGGCCCGCCCCCTGCAGGAGCGCCGTCCCGGCGTCTGGACCATGCGCGAGGATATGGCGCTGCTGCTGCGCTTCATGTCCGCCAAGCGGCTCCGGAGCCGTCCGCTCCTGACGATGGTCGCCGACCCCGCCGAGGCCCCCGGCATCTACACCAGGCTCTACGCACGGGATTCCGGCCTGCTGGGCGTGGTCTTCGACTGGCGCAATTACCGAACTTAAAAAAAAACAAGAAAAGGAATTCGAAATTCATGGACCTGTCGAAATACCACCTCCCGGAAGACGTCTGGTGTAACCCCCTCCCTCTGGAGCATTACCCCTGCGGCATGCTGGCTCCGGGCCGGTACGGCAGCGCCGCTTTCGTCGACGGCTTCATCGGCCCCGTCCGGGATTTCCGGGAAATGAGCGATCCGGAAGTTCTTTACGATGAAGGCACGTGGTACATCTTCCCCTCCGCGGGGGAAGCCTACCGCTCCACGGATTTCGTCAACTGGGAGTGGTGCAAAATAGCCTTCGACGAAGGGATCCGTCCGGGGTACGCACCCACCGTGGTCAAGTGCGGGAACAGGTATCTTTTTTCCAGCAGTTCCTTTTTCGCCAGTAGAGCGGAGATCCTCGCCGCCGATTCGCCTCTGGGGCCCTATCGCTCCCTCGGGACACCTACGGACGGCGCCGGGAACCCCCTCGCCGAATGGCTGGACCCCATGCTCTTCGCCGATGAGGACGGGAAACTTTACGCCTATTTCTGCGGCGAAAAGGAGTCGGGCATTTTCGGCATCGAACTGGACGCGGCGAACCCCGTGCGGGGGATCGGCCGCCCGGTGAAGCTCATCGACTTCGACCCGGAAAACCGCTTCGAGCGGTTCGGCGACTTCAACGAACACCCCCGCATGGCGTGGATCGAAGGGGAATCCATGTTCAAGCATGACGGTGTGTACTATCTGCAATACGCCTGCTGCGGCACCCAGTTCCGCCGCTACGCCGTCGGCGTGTGCCGGGGGAACTCGCCCCTCGGCCCTTTCACCTCGCGCCAGCGCACTCCCGTGGCACAGCAGACCACCGGCCGGGTCACGGGCACGGGGCACGGCTGCTGGGTCCGGGGACCGGGGGAAAGCGTCTGGCAGTTCTACACCGTGCTGGTGCGAAGGATCCACAAGTACGAGCGGCGGATCGGCATGGACAAGGTTGTGTTCGGCCCCGACGGGGAGGCCCATACGGCGATCACCGCCGCGCCCCAGTCCCTTTCCGCAGGGGACCTGGGGCAGCTGCCCCTTTCCGTGAACAAGGCGGCCACCGCCTCCAGCTCCTCCGGCTGCTGTTATCCCGCTTTCGCCGTGGACGACTGCACCCACACCTGGTGGATGCCGGAACCGGAGGACAAGGCCCCCTGGCTCGAGGTGGACCTGCGGCAGGAGTTCGTCGTCACCGCCATGCAGGTCTGCTGGGCGGAGGAAGGACTCGACTACCGGGCAGGGGTCCGGCCGGAACCGGCCGAATACGTCCTCTCCTTCTTCGACGAACACCGCGCCCTTTGCGGGAAAGCGGACTATACCGGAAACAAGCGCGAACTGCTGATCGACTTCCGCGCCGTCGCCCCCGTGCGCGCCCGCTTCGTGCGGCTCGACCTGACGCCGCCCCATGCCCCCGGCCTGCGCCGGGGCGTGAACAACTTCACCGTCTTCGGCTTCTTCGACGAAACGGTTTGACGCAGGGAAAATTGAACGATACGCGACCAACTCATCAAGGAAAGGTTCAAAGAAATATGAAAAAAATACTGTCCGCAGCTCTCCTCTTCGGCGCACTCCTCACTTTCGGAGCGCCGCCGAAACTGCCCTTCACCATCGACCCGCAGATCCCCCGGAAGATAAACGTGGGAAAAACGCCTGCGCTCACCCTCACGCCGGGGAACTTCGACATCGTGGTGTGCCGGAACATCCCCGCGGTGCACCTGGCGGCGAAGGAGATGGCCGAGGCCCTGAGCGAGGTCTTCGGAGCGCCCGTAAAGCCCGTGACCAAGCCTTCCGGCAAGGCCGTGGAGATCCGTCTGGCCGACCTGGAACTGGCCAAAAAGCTGGGCGTCGATCCGGCCAA
>JAFSYV010000134.1 GCA_017443585.1 Lentisphaeria bacterium
AAGGAGCTCTTCACGAAGACGGGGCCGTCGATGACCACGGGGCCCTTGCCCAGGAACACGCCGTTCCTGATCGTCACCGCGCCGCCTTCATGATCGGCGATCTTCACCGGGCCCGCCAGCAGGACCTTCCCGGTATACTCGCCGGGGAGCATGTAAACGGTGAGCGCTTCCCCCTTGGCCTTGCCCAGAGCGGAAGCGAAATCCGCGGCCTTGGCGGGCGTGGAGCCGTCACCCGACGCGCCGGGCTTCACGTAGAGCACGTTCCCCGGCTTGGGGAAAGCTCCCTTGCCGAGGCAGGGGCTGTCGGGCCGCAGGCGGAAATCCCGGTGGAACACGTCGGCGAACTTGGGATCGGTCTTGCCTTCGATGAAAAGGTTGTCCTTGATGACCGGCTTGTACTGTCCGCCCGTGCGCAGGTCGCCGATGCTGATCTTGCCGTGATAGCAGGTGTTGTTGGCGAGGAGCGCGCTGCCGTTGTCGGTGGCGTAGAGGCTCACCCCGCCGCCGTAGAAGACGTTGCCCGTCTGGGTGGTGAACTTGCGGATGGCTCCCTTGTTCCGCATGAGGGTGCGGCCGCAGCGTTCATGATCGGTGGCGACGACGGTGTTGTCAATGATGTCGGTATTGGAAAAACTCCCGTAATGGGCGATATTGAAGATATTGCCCGATCCCGCTTCGGGCGCGCCCTTCCAGGGGGAGCAGGTGCCGCAGTTTTCCACGTAGTTGCCCTTCACGAGGCACTTGGTGCCGTTGCCGCCCAGCTGGATCCCGGTCCCGGCCACGAGGAAGACCTTGTTGTTCAGGATCTTGCTGTTCTCGACCGCACCGTAGAAGTAGATGCCGCAGGTGCCGCCGTAGACGGTGTTGTTCCGGACGATGACGTTCCTGGCCGGAGCGTTGATGCGGATCCCCTGCCCCGGAAAATGGGCCACAAGGAAGTTTTCGATGATGAGGTTGCTGCCCGTGGCGTAGATCCCTTTGTTCCAACGGTAGAGCCGGCTTACGTCGGCGGAAAAGCGCTGGGGAGTGCTCCCCGTGAGGCCGCCCGAGAATCCCGCTTCGGTCTTGCCGCCGAACCAGGGCACCGCGGTGAAGCGCAGGGAATTGGGGTCCCTTCCGCAGAAAGTGTTGACGTAGAGGGCTCCGGTCTTCCGGTCGTGGAGGTAGGCCCCCGGCTGACGGTCGAGGAGCTCCATGGACTCAACGGGCATGTAGCGGTTGAGCAGGAGCGAATCGAAGAAGAGGCTGATCGCGTAACGGAACTCGGATTTCCAGATGTAGCGGCGGCCTTCGACCTTGGTCCAGGGGCCGTAGACGGGATATCCGGCGGTGAGGAGCGCCGTCTCGCCGGGAGCGCCCCGGAAGACGATGGGCTGTTCCGGCGTACCGGACTTCCGGATGTCGACGAACTCCCGGTAGGTCCCGCCCCGGACGGTGACGATGTCGCCGGGCTTGACCAGAGATGCGGCCTTGCCGATGGTTTTGAAGGGTTTGTCCCCGGTCCCCGGCCAGCGGTCGTTGCCGGAGTTGGACACGAAATACTCCTTCGCCCCGCAGAGCGCGGCAGCCAGAAGGACCAGCATGGAAACGAAACAGCGCATTCGATTCTCCTTTTTTTGATCGCGAATGGATACGAAAACAGAGGGCTTTCTGTTAAGATAACGCTTGAAAGGGGATTTGTCAAGCCGCTTCCGCGAAAAAAGCCCGCCCGCGAGCGTTGAAAAATCCCGGAAAAAGTGGTATATTATGGAAAAAGGACAACTCAACGAAAAGGATGTTTCCATGAAAACTTACCGGCTCAATCTCATCCCCGGCGACGGTATCGGCGTGGATGTGGTCAACGAAGGCGTCCGCGTGCTCGAAGCTCTGGCGGAAAAACACGGCGGCATGAAATTCAGCTTCAACACGCTCCCTTGGAGCTGCGCCTGGTACCTCGAACACGGCAAGATGATGCCCGACGACGGCATGGAGATCCTCCGGGACTGCGACGCCATTTTGCTGGGAGCCGTGGGGTTCCCCGGCGTGCCGGACCACGTTTCCCTGCGCAATCTGCTGCTGCCCATCCGGACCGGCTTCGACCAGTACGTGAACATGCGGCCCATCAAGCTGCTGCCGGGGCTGGTCTCGCCCCTCAAGGACGACCGGATCGACTTCGTGGTCATCCGCGAAAACTCCGAAGGGGAGTACTGCGGCCGGGGCAGCACCACCAAAGACAAGGCCGTTCAGGAGGCCATCTTCACCCGCAAGGGCACCGAAAGGATCATCCGCTACGCCTTCGACTACGCCGCGAAGCAGGGTCTGACGAAAGTTTTGAGCGCGACGAAGTCCAACGCCCTCAATCACTCCATGGTCTTCTGGGACAGCATCTTCGACGAGGTCCGCGCTCAATATCCCGGCATGGAGTCGAGCCGGATGCACATCGACGCTCTGGCGGGATTCTTCATCATGCACCCGGAACGGCTCCAGGTGGTGGTGGCCAGCAATCTTTTCGGGGACATCCTCACCGATCTGGGCTCCGCCATGCTGGGCAGCATCGGCGTATCGCCCTCGGGCAACATCAACCCGGAAGGAAAGTACCCCAGCATGTTCGAGCCCATCCACGGCTCCGCGCCGGACATCGCCGGCAAGGGCATCGCCAACCCCACGGGGACCTTCTGGGCCATCGCCATGATGCTGGAGCAGCTGGGCGAAAAGCCCGCCGCCGATCTCCTCATGGACCGCCTCTGCGCCGTCCTGAAGGAAGGCAAGGCGACCACTCCCGACATCGGCGGCAAAGGCACCACGACCTCCATGACCGACGCCCTCATCGCCGGGATCCGCGGTTGAGGGGAACCGCCGCAGCGTTTGCACATCCCGGTCTGTTGACCGACCGTGCAAAAAAAATACAGACTGCGGCGGATTTTCGATTTGACAAATGAAGCTTTGTGCGCTATATTTACGGTAAAACAGGCCATTCATATTGCAAAGGAGGTTACGTTATGGAAATCGAACTGCTTCTTGATTCCCTCGAAGAGAACATGATGAAGACCGAAGAGGCGCTGAAGACCGCCTTCGCCGCGCTGCGCACCGGAAAGGCTTCCCCCGCGCTGGTGGAAAATATCACCGTCGAATATTACGGGGTCCCCACCCGCATCCGGGACATGGCCAACATCACCACCCCCGAAGCCCGTCTGCTGGTAATCCAGCCTTGGGACGCTTCCGCCGTGAGCAAGGTCGAAAAGGCGCTGCTCGCCTCCAATATCGGCATCACTCCCGTGAGCGACGGCAAGACGCTCAAACTCCCCATCCCGGAACTCAGCCAGGAGCGCCGTCAGTCCCTGAGCAAGCAGGCCAAGGCGGCCACCGAAGAGGCGAAAGTCGCTCTGCGCAACATCCGCCGGGACGGCAACGAGACCGCCAAGAAGGCCGAAAAGAACAGCGAACTCACCGAGGACGAGCTCAAGAAGATGCTCGAAGACATCCAGAAGCTCACCGACCGCTACATCGCCAATCTGGAAGCGCTGCTGGCCGAAAAAGAAAAAGACCTGATGACCGTCTGATGGCGCGTGACCGTAAGATCCAGGACGCCGGAACGAACTTCTTCCGGCGTTTTTTTATTCCGCTCCTCTGGAGCATCGCCGCCGCGGGCTTCCTGCTCCGGCTGGGGGTCGCCTGCGAGTTCGCGGGGATCAACGGCGGCGCGAACAATATGCTTTCCCCTCCCGTCGTCTCCGATCTGCGGACCTATATGACCCTCGGCAGCGAGATCGCCCGGGGGATCCTCCCCAGGGAGTTCTACTATCAGCCCTTCTACTACGCGGTCTTCCTGCCCGTTATTTACCTCATTTCCGGGACTTCCCTCCGGGCGGTGGTCGTCGTCCAGTGTCTGCTGGGAGGTTTCACCTCTCTTTTCGCCGGGCTGACGGGCAAGGAGCTTTTCGGCCGCACCGCCGGACTGCTGGCGGCCCTTTTCACCGCCATCTCCACCCCGCTGCTCCTCTACGCGCCCTTCCACCAGAACGAGACATTGCAGGCCTTCAATCTGACGCTGCTGTTCTTCCTCTTCATCAAGGCGCTGCGCAAGAGGAACCTCCTTTACTGGGCCCTGACGGGACTCATGGCGGGCATCGCGCTCCTCACGCGGGGGAACGCGCTCCTCTTTCTGCCCCTCCTCCTCGCGGGGCTGTGGCTGATGAAAAGGGTCGTTCCGCGCAGGAAGGCTGTGCTCACGCTCGTTTTCCTCGCCTGCTTCCTCGCGCCGCAGCTCCCCTTCATCGTCTACAACACCATTGCGAAAGGCCGCCTCACGGGACCCAGCACGGCGGCGGACGCGGTGCTGGCCCTGGGCAACACCCCCGAAGCGCCCCCCGGCGGCCGGAACGCGGGGCTCCCCGCCGGGCCCATGGAGTACCCGCCCAGCTACCACAGCTGGATGGCCAAGGCCGCCCGCGGCGTTTCCGTGCCCCGGCAGATGTTCGAGTGGATGTGCCGGGAGCCGGGAGCCTTCTTCGAGCTCCAGTTCCGGAAGCTCCTCCTCTTCTGGGACGGCCGGGAACTGCCCAACAACGTCTCGTTCTACGGTGAAGGGAAATACTCACTTATCCTCGCCGCGCTGCTTCCGGGGCGCTCCCATCTGCTGCTTGCGCTGGCGCTGGCGGGGATGTTCCTCTTTGCGGGGAGGAGTTTTTCCTCCGGGATGCGCCGCCGGGGATATCTCTGCGTCTTCTGCGTCATCTACTGGGGGGCGGTGGCCCTCTTCTACATTCTTTCCCGCTTCCGGGCGCCCATCATCCCCCTGACTCAGATCTTCGCGGGAGCCTTCCTCGCCAGCCTCATCCTGCGCTGGAAAAAGTGGGAGCGGAACCGGAAGATCCTGTGGCTCCTCTGCTTTGCCGCAGGGGCCTTCTTCACCGTCCGGGCCTACGACCTCTATGCGGACAACCTCGAACCCGCCCTCATGCGGGCCTTCCGTCCGGCGGGGACGGTGACGGAAACGGGCATCCTCGACAACGGCCCCTTCACCTGCGGCGCGTGGAACACGGCGGAACTCGCCCCCGGCACCCGGATCGGCAAAAGGATCGTCGCCCCCGCGGGCCGTCGGGGCAGCTGGAAGTGGCAGGTCATCAGCAATTCCGGGGGGACGGTGATCTTCAAAGTCGACGGCACGGAAAAAATCTTCCCTCTCGTCCCCGGCATGAACGAACTCACCTTCCCCGGTCCTGAGGAGATCGCCGTCGAGATCGTTTCCGCGCCGCAGGGATGCGCCGCCGTCTTCGACGCCCGGCGGGACTACGGACGCTCCACGCTCGACGGGAAAACGCTCCGGGGCGAATGGGTGATGCGCTTCACTTTCTGAAGCGGCCCAGCATGTTCGCCGCCTCACGGCCCCCCGTCAGGTGCGAAACGAGCAGATAGACCGCCATGAAGACGCTCCCCGCGACGGCGAGGGCGCAGAAATCCGCCAACCGGCCCGAGCCGTGGTAGACGGCCCCCACGAGCCACTTGACGCCGAATCCCGCCCCCAGGGCCGCGCCGACGGAACGCAGCAGCGTGGCCCCGATGCGGGAGAACTCCACGCGCACCCCCGCTTTCATGAGAAAGCGGAAGAGGAGCGCGTTGTTGATGAGCGAGGAGATCACCGTGGCGAGGGCGATGCCCCCCTGGGCCAGAGGCCGGATGAGGGCGATGCTGACCACGATGTTGACGCCGATGGCCGTGAGGGAGCAGTAAAGGGGCGTCTTCATGTCTTTGCGGGCAAAGAAGGCGGGCTGGATGATCTTGAGGGCGCAGAAGCAGGGGACGCCGCAGCCGTAGAAGACGGCGGCGCTCCGGGCGGCGTCCAGATCCTTCATGGAGTAGCTGCCCCCGAGGCAGATAACCTTGAGCATCAGTTCGTGGAAGAAGATGACGCCGGCGGCGAGGGGGATGCAGAGGAAGAGCAGCTGGCGCAGCCCGTAATTCATCTCTTCGGCCATCCCTTCCGCGTCCCCTTCGGCGGCGGAACGGGTCATGCGGGCCATGAGCACCTGCCCCATGGCGACGCCGAAGACGGCGATGGGCAGGTCGATGAGCCGGTCCACGTAGGTCAGCGCGGCCACGCCCTGATCGTTGACCCACAAGGCAAGGGTCCGGTCCACGAGGAAGCTGATCTGTACGGCCCCCGCGCCGACGATGCCGGGAGCGGCCAGACGCCAGAGCTTGCCCAGCACGTCCTTATGAGGCCGCCAGTTGCGGAAATCGGGCATGAAGCCGGAGAACTTCAGGGCGAGGAGCGTCAGGGCCAGCTGAACGATCCCGGAGATCAGGAAGAGGCAGCTCAGGAGCGAGAGGAACTCCTCGAGTTTTTCGGGAAACGCGTTGGCTTCGGTGTACCAGCCCCACAGCAGGCCCCCCACGAGAAAGATGTTCATGGAAAGGGAACAGAAGGCGGGAAAGATGAAGATCCGGGCGTAGTTGACCACCGCCGTGGCCACGCCGATAAGGCAGATGAAGATGCCGTAGGGCATGAGGATGGGCACCAGATGGCAGACGAGCCGCCAGCGGAAGAAATCCTCTCCTGCCGGGATGAAGCGCCCCGCGATCAGCGCCGCACCCGCGACGAGGAGGACGATCGCTCCAAGCAGCGCCCCGAGGCAGGGGAAGACCACGGCCAAAGCCCCGCGGGCGGCCTGCGGCCCTTCCTTTTCGTCGATCTCGGCCACGATGGGCATGAGGGCGTTGCCCAGAGCCCCCTCCCCCAGGAGCCGCCGGAGCAGATTGGGCAGGGCGAAGGCCAGATGCCACGCCGAGGCGATGGCGCCGCCCCCGAGGACTTCCGCTTCGAGGCGCACCCGGAGCAGCCCCAGCACCCGGCTGGCGATGATGGCTCCGGAGACCCCGAAGACCTTGCCCATGATCCCCCGTCCGCGGTCGCTCAAGGCTCGTTCTCCTGTCGGACCGCCGCAAGGAAGCTTGCGGCGAGACTTTCCAGGCCGGAAAGCAGAAAGGCGTCGAATTTGGCGCCGCCGGGAGCGAAAAAGAGGCTCATTTCGTGCTCCGCCCCCCGGAAAAAGGTGGCCGAACACCGTTTCAACGCGCCCGAAGTGAGCACGTTGCCGCTGGCGCTGTCGTAGCAGATGCGGCGGGATCCGTCGTGGAAACGGAAACTCTTCAAGGCGGCGTTCATGGTCTCGAGGGCGTTGGGCTCGTGGGGATGGAGCTCCAGCAGCAGCTCGATCCCCGGCAGCAGCAGGCTGTTGCGGAAGGCGAGAATCTCCTCCCACACGGGACGGCTCCCGCAGGGGATCCGGCACACCAGACGCATGGTCTGGCCGAAAGTGTGGATCACGCCGCCGCACCGGCGCAGGAAGACCGCCAGCTGTTCCCGGAAACGGGGATCCTCCACCGCCTGAAGCAGGTCGAAGGCCACGGAAAACTCCTTCACCCCGACCTCGGCGGCCGCCTCGCAGCGCCGGAAAAAGTGGGCTTCGAGCTCCGCCCGGATCTTGGCGTTTTCACCGGGGATCAGCCCGGCGATGTCCGAGGGGATGAAATCCCGGCCGCAAAGCCGGATGCCGCTTTTGGCCAGCGAGGCCAGTTTCCGGCTTCCCCCCGCCGCGTCGAGGACATCTCCGGGAAACTCCACCATCCGCAGATGGTCGGGCAGCTTGGCCGGCAAAGCCTGAAACTGTTCCGGCAGGACCGGGGAGATGCCGAAGGAAATACTCATAAGAGCCCCGCCTCATGAAGGTCGTTCCAGGTGGGGCGGCGGGACTTTTCGGGCATGAGCAGCGCCAGCTGACGGCGCAGGTATTTGGCGATGACGTCGGTTTCCAGATTAATCAGGTCCCCGGCCTTCCGCTCCTTCAGCGCGGTGACGTTCAGGGTCTGGGGGATGAGCCGCACGGCGAAGAACTCCTTTTCCACCGCCGCCACGGTCAGCGAAACGCCGTCGAGGGCGACGGAGCCTTTGAGGGCGATCTCGGGGGCGAGTTCCGGGGGCAGCTCCACGGCGAACTCCACATCCCCGTCGGGCAGACGGCGGAGCGAACGCAAACGCGCTGCCGCATCCACGTGGCCCTGGACGATATGGCCGCCGAGCCGGGCCCCTGCGCTCAGAGCCCGTTCCAGATTGACCGGGCTCCCGAGCTTCAGCGCCCCCAGATTGGTGCGGCGCAAAGTCTCCGCCAGGGTGAAAAATTCAACGCTCCCGTCGGAACCGAACCGCTCCGCCGTGAGACAGCAACCGTTGACGGCGATGCTTTCGCCCACTTCGGGGGAGACGAAGGGATGCTCGGGGCGGACGGTGAGACGGCTTCCCTGCCGGGCCAGCAGGATCCCGGTCTGTTCGACAAGTCCCGTAAACATAGTCTTTCCTCACTCCCCGGTGTAGCCCGAAACGGCGATGTCCGTGCCGAAGAAGCGGACCTTGATCTGGTGCAGTTCCAGCGCGTCCGCAAGAGAGACGGGGTCCTCCCCGCCCAGCACGGGGATGCTGTTCCTGCCCCCGAGAAGCTTCGGAGCGATGTGAAACTCCACATAGTCCACGATCCCTGCCCGCAGGACGCAGTCGGCCAGACGGCCGCCCCCTTCGATGAGAAGCACCATGCACTCCTCGCGCCCCAGCTCCCCGAGCAGGGCGTTCCACGCCGCGGGGTTCTCGGGAGCCACGCGGCGCACGTTGCCGTCGGGGAAGAAGCCCGCCACCTCTTCGTCGCTCATTTCACGGGAAACGATGAGCCGCCTGGGCTGAGGCGTCCAGTCCTCGGGTTCCCGCACGGTGAGGCCGGGGCTGTCGGCCCGCAGCGTACCGCCCCCCACCATGACCGCGTCGGCCAGCCGCCGGAGCTGCTGGACCCGTGAACGGGCTTCCGGCCCGGTAATCCACTTGGAGCTCCCGTCGGGAGCGGCGATCTTGCCGTCGAGGGTCATGGCCATCTTCAGGATGACGAAGGGCAGGCCCGTGGTGATGTATTTGAAGAAGGGCCGGTTGAGTTCGATGCACTCGTCGTGGCAGACGCCCGTGACGCATTCGACGCCCGCGTCGCGGAGCAGTTCGATGCCCCGGCCCGCGTGTTTCGGATTGGGGTCGAGGGCCCCGGAAACCACCCGTTTCAGCCCCGCATCCAGAATGGCCTGCGTACAGGGCGGGGTCCGGCCCGTGGTGCAGCAGGGTTCGAGGGTCACGTAGATGGTCCCGCCCGCACAGCTGCCGTGATGGGTCAGGGCGTCCCGGATGGCATTGACTTCGGCGTGGGGACAGCCCGCCCGTGCGTGGAATCCCCGCCCGATGATCTTGCCCTCGGGATCGGTGACCACCGCCCCCACCATGGGATTCGGATTGGTATGTCCCCAGCCCAGCCGGGCGAGGGCCAGCGCCTCCTGCATGCAGGAGATGTCGTTGTTTTCCATTTTCGGCTATTCCCTGGCCTCGAAGAGGGCGTCGGCGTAGAACTTCGGGTCGAAATACTGGAGTTCGCCGGGCTGTTCCCCCAGCCCCACGTAAAAGGTGGGCAGATCGAACTCCTCGTGGAGCGCCACGGCCATGCCGCCCCGTCCGGTGCCGTCGAGCTTGGTCAGGATGAGCCCGGTGACGCCCGCGCTCTTGATGAACTCCCTGGCCTGATTGACCACGTTGGCCCCGAGGGAGGAATCCACGGTGAGCCACACCTCGTGGGGGGCTCCGGGCAGGACCTTGCTCACGGAACGGCGGATTTTTTCCAGCTCCGCCATGAGGTCCCGCTGGTTGTGCTGCCGCCCGGCGGTGTCGATGAGCAGAAAATCCGCCTTCCGCGCCACGGCGGCGCTGGTGGCGTCGTAAGCCACGCTGGCGGGATCGGCCCCGTGGACGGCGGAAACGATCTGGGCGCCGGTCCGTTCGCTCCACAACTGGAGCTGTTCCACCGCCGCCGCACGGAATGTGTCGCAGGCCCCCAGCACCACCTTGCAATGGTCCTCGTTGATGAGTTTCCACGCAAGTTTCCCGATGGAGGTGGTCTTGCCGCTGCCGTTGACGCCCACCACCAGTATCACCGTGGGAGCGCCCTCGGCCCGGCGGATCTCGCGGCGGTTCCGGCTCAGGATGTCGACGACCAGAGATTTGAGTTCACTCACCAGATCGGCGTCGGTGGCGATCTTCCCGGTGTCGTAGGACTCCCGGAGCCGAGCGACCAGAGAGGAAGCGGCCTTGACGCCGAAGTCGGCGGAAATGAGCATCATTTCCAATTCCTCGAAATCCGCGGCCTTGTAGGCCTTGGTCCCGGTGAAAAGCCCGGCGATGGCGCGGGTCACTTTGGTGGCGCTTTTCTCAAGCCCCTTTTTGAAAATGGAAAATATGGAACCCATAAGTCGGAAAATTCCTGATTTTTTGAGAACTGGACCGTACTTTACCATAATATACACGGTCCTTTCCGCTTTTTCAAGGGCTTGAAATTTCGGTTCGGCAAATGTATATTATAAGTCACTTGGAGAACAATTCACGGATAGTGGCAAAGAATGCTTGAAAATATCGTCATAAAAGGGGCCTCTCAGCACAACCTCAAGAATGTGGACGTGACGCTGCCCCGGAACAAACTCATCGTCATCACCGGCCTTTCCGGGTCGGGGAAATCCTCCCTCGCCTTCGACACCCTCTACGCCGAAGGGCAGCGCAGGTACGTGGAAAGCCTTTCCGCCTACGCCCGGCAATTCCTGGACCGGATGCAGAAGCCCAAGGTCGAACACATCGAAGGCCTTTCCCCCGCCATCGCCATCGAACAGCGCACCGCGGGGTCCAATCCCCGGTCCACCGTGGCCACGGTGACCGAGATCTACGACTACCTGCGGCTCCTCTACGCCCACGCGGGAACGCCCCACTGCCCTCAGTGCGGCAGGGTCCTCGAATCCCAGTCGGCCCAGGTCATCGTGGAAAAGCTCATGGAGCTGGAGCCGGGGGCGAAGATGCAGCTCCTCGCGCCCCTTGCGGACGGACGCAAGGGGGAACACCGGGAGATCTTGGAAAAGATCCTCCGGGACGGCTTCGTCCGCGCCCGCGTCGACGGGAAGATCGTTTCGCTGGAGGACGACGGGATCCCCCAGCTCGACAAGAAACTGCGGCACAGCATCGACGCGGTCATCGACCGGCTGGTCACGGGGAACATCGACCGCTCCCGTCTGACCGATTCGGTGGAAACCGCACTGCGAACCGGAAACGGCGTCATCACCGTCCTGCTCAAAAAGAGCGGCGAGGAAAAGGAGCAGGAACTTTCCTTCTGCGAAAAGCTCGCCTGCGTCAAGTGCGGCGTCTCCTTCGGGGAGCTCCTGCCCCGGAACTTTTCCTTCAACTCCCCCTACGGGGCCTGCGAGACCTGCAACGGGCTGGGGGTGGAGCAATTCATGGACCCGGTCAAGGTGATCCCCGATCCCTCCCTGTCCATCCGCAAGGGGGCCATTCCCGGCTGGCGGCGGGGGCCCCAGCGCCTCATCATCTACTACAACATGCTGCTGCGGAAGCTGGCCGAATATCTGGACTGCCCCGACATGTTGACCACCCCCTTTCAGGAGCTGCCCGAACACATCAGACACTTTCTGCTCTTCGGCTCGGAAGGCAGGAACGTGGAGTTCGACATCACCATCAACCGCAGGAAATACCACTGGGAAAAACCCTTCGAAGGGATCCTCGAAAATCTCCGCCGCCGGATGGTGGAAACCGAATCGGATTCGGTCCGGGAACGGCTCAGCTCCTACCTGAGCCCGCGGGAGTGTCCCGACTGTCACGGGAAACGGCTGAAGCCCGTTTCGCTGGCGGTCAAGGTGGCCGATCTTTCCATCGCCGACTTCTGCGCCCTTTCCGTTTCCGCGGCCCGGAAATTCATCGCCGGATTGAAACTTCCTCCCGAAAAAAACGCGGTGGCGGCCGAAGTCCTGCGGGAGATCTCGGGGCGGCTCAAATTCCTCGAAGACGTGGGGCTGGATTACCTCACCTTGGACCGGGCCAGCGGCACCTTGTCGGGCGGCGAAGCCCAGCGGATCCGGCTGGCCACCCAGCTGGGGTGCGGCCTGTCGGGGGTGCTCTATATCCTCGACGAACCCTCCATCGGGCTCCACCAGCGGGACAACGGCAAGCTCCTCGCCACGCTGAAGGAGCTCCGGGATCTGGGCAACACCGTGGTGGTGGTGGAACACGACCTGGAAACCATCGAGTCCGCGGACTACGTGGTGGATCTGGGCCCCGGCGCGGGCGAGTGCGGCGGCAGGATCGTGGGCGCGGGGACGCCGAAGGAGCTGGCGAAATGCAAAGGCTCCGCCACGGCGGACTACCTCGCGGGCCGCAGGGAGATCGCGGTCCCCGCGAAGCGGCTCCGGGGCAACGGGAAGAGCGTGGTCATCAAAAAGGCCTCTCTCCACAATCTCAAAGGGGTAACAGCGCAAATCCCCCTCGGGTGCTTCACCTGCATCACCGGGGTCTCCGGCTCGGGCAAATCCTCTCTCATCAACGGGACGCTGGTCCCGGCCCTGAACCGCCGTTTCGGACTGGGCGACGATCTCCCCGGCCCCAACGCCGGGATCGAGGGGCTGGAGTACATCGACAAGGCCATCGTCATCGATCAGAGCCCCATCGGGCGGACGCCCCGGTCCAATCCGGCCACCTATACGGGGACCTTCGACCTCATCCGCCAGCTTTTCGCCACGCTGCCCGAAGCGAAACTCCGGGGCTACGGTCCGGGGCGGTTCAGCTTCAACGTCAAGGGGGGACGGTGCGAGGAGTGTCACGGCGACGGCATCATCAAGATCGAAATGCAGTTCCTTTCCGACGTCTACGTGGAGTGCTCCCACTGCAACGGCCGGCGCTTCAACACCGAGACGCTGAACGTGAAA
>JAFSYV010000010.1 GCA_017443585.1 Lentisphaeria bacterium
CTTCACCAAGGTGGAGGCCGAAACGATCAACGCCGAGAGCGCCGACGAGAAGGATGTGCAGATCAAGGTCTAGGAAAAGGAGCGGCGTTACAACTTCCGTCTGGCCGCGGACGTTTCCGACGTCAACAGCTTCTTCGGCATGGCGGAAGCCTCGGTCGACAACTTCGACCTCTTCAATCCCAAGGGCTGGTTCTACGGCGGCGGCCAGCGCGCCCGCATCCAGGGGATCCTCGGCGTCGAAAACGCCGGGTTCAACGTGGACTTCGTGGAACCCTGGTTCCTGGACGAGCCCATCCGCTTCGAAACTTCGGCCTATCTGAACATGACCGAGTACGAAAACTGGGACGAATGGCGGGTCGGCGCGAGGTTTTCGTTCCAGCGCAAGGTCTTCGACGACTTCACCACCGTGGCGTTGGGGTACAAGTACGACGTGGTCCGGATCTACGGTGTGGATTCCAAGATCAAGCCCTACGTGAAAGCCCATGACCTCGACGGGACCCATCTCGTGAGCCAGCCTTCGCTCATGATCGCACGGGACACCAGAGACAGCATCCTGGAGCCCACGGAAGGGTATTACATCAACTTCTTCTCCTCGATCACGCCCGAAGCCCTGGGTGCCAGCGCCACCTATTACCGGCTGGAACTCAAGGGCGCCTATTACGTGAGTTTCTTCGACAAGTTCCTCATCGCCATGGTGGGAGCCCGTCTCGGCACAGTCTCCACCTTCGGCGGGAACGACAAAGTGCCTCTCTTCGAACGATACTATCTGGGCGGCGGCAACTCCATCCGGGGCTTCGAATACCGCTCCATCGGCCCGACCTACAACAAGGAAAACATCGGCGGCCAGACCATGCTGGTGCTGACGGCGGAGCTTTCGCACGCCATCTGGGGCCCCATCCGGGGCGCGATCTTCTGCGACGCGGGCGGATCCTGGGCCAGTCCGTACAGCATAGACTTCAGCAAGTTCAACATCGGCGCGGGCTACGGGATCCGGGTCAAGGTGCCCTATCTCAACGTGCCGCTCCGGCTGGACATCGCCTATCCCTTCATGAACAACCAGAAGGGCGCCGCCAACCGGGTCCGGCTGCACTTCAATGTGGGGGCGGGATTTTCCATCTGATCCCCTTTCGGACAATGTCACAGGATGATCCGGTATGAATGATTACGCTCCCAACGCCGATTCGCTGATGGCGATCCTCCGCATTCTGCGCGCCCCCGGCGGCTGTCCCTGGGACCGGGCCCAGACCGCGGAAAGTTTCGGGCAGTGCTTCGCCGAAGAGGCCGGAGAACTGCTGGACGCCATCGACCGCAAGGACTCCGCCGGGATCTGCGAGGAAAGCGGCGACGTGCTGATGAACGTCTTTTTCCAGATCCTCCTCGGCGAGGAAGAGGGCGCTTTCAGCGTCGAAGACGTCTGGCGGACCATCATCGACAAGATGATCCGCCGTCACGCCCACATTTTCGGGGACCGCAAGGCGGCCACTCCCGAAGAGGTCAAGGCCATCTGGCAGGAGATCAAGAGCCGGGAACATGCGGAGTCCGGCTCCCGGCCCGCTTCGGTGATGGACGAAGTCAAGCACTCCCTCTCGCCCCTGAACCGGGCCGAAAAGATCCAGAAGAAGGCGGCCAAGTGCGGTTTCGACTGGCAGCATCAGGAAGATGTGCTCGCCAAGATCGCCGAAGAGCTCGCCGAGACCCGGCAGGCCCTGACGGCGGGCTCCGAGGAAGAGGTGGACGAGGAACTGGGGGACCTGCTTTTTTCGGTGGTCAATATGATCCGGTTCCGCAAGCGGATGAGTTCCGAAGAGCTGCTCCGGAAGGCCTCGCTGAAGTTCGAGACCCGCTTCCGGATCCTGGAAAAGATGCTCCGGGACTCCGGCCGGAAATGGGAAGAGTGTTCGCCTGAAGAGCTGGATGATCTCTGGCGCCGGGCCAAGGAAAACGAAAAACGAAAAGATGGGACTGATCTATGAGAAAAGAATTTCTGCCTTTCACCCGTCCGGCGGTGAATGAGGACGATATCGCCGCCGTCACGGCCGTACTGCGCTCCGGCTGGATTACCAACGGCCCCGTGGGCGCCGAATTCGAGTCCGCCGTGGCCGCTTTCACGGGCAACCGCTTCGGCGTGGCCCTTTCCAGCGCCACGGCGGGGATGCACCTCTTTCTGAAGATCCTGGGCATCGGGCCGGGAGATGAGGTCATCACCCCCTCCATGACCTGGGTCTCCATCGCCAACATGATCGCACTGGCGGGAGCGAAGCCGGTCTTCGTGGATGTGGACCGGGAGACCCTGCTGGTCCGGCCCGAAGCCATCGCCGCGGCGATCACGGAACGGACGAAGCTGATCGTTCCGGTCCACTTCGCCGGGGCCGCGCTGGATCTGGATCCCATCTACGAGGCGGCGGGGGAGATCCCCGTTCTCGAAGACGCGGCCCACGCCCTGGGCACCTTCTACAAAGGCCGCCACATCGGCGCGAAAAACGCCCTCTACTCCTTCCACGCCATCAAGAACGTCACCTGCGGCGAAGGGGGCATGTTCGTCACTTCCGACGAAAAACTGGCCGACGCCGTGCGCCGCTGGAAGTTCCACGGCATCGGCATGGACGCCTTCGACCGGCAGAACCGGGGGCGGTCGCCTCAGGCGGAGGTCCTTTCGCCCGGATTCAAGTACAACCTCACCGACATGCAGGCGGCTCTGGGCCTGAGCCAGCTCAAGCGCATCGCCGAGCTGAACGGCCGCCGACGGCAGCTGGC
The DNA here is from genome assembly GCA_017443585.1 of Lentisphaeria bacterium. Classification (GTDB taxonomy): domain Bacteria; phylum Verrucomicrobiota; class Lentisphaeria; order Victivallales; family Victivallaceae; genus UBA1784. The sequence continues at coordinate 2,755 of JAFSYV010000010.1, forward strand.
CCTGAGATACCGGGAACGCTTCGCGGAAGTCCCCGAGATCCGGGTCCTGGCCGATCCCGCGGGCTATGACTTCGTCCACGCCTGGCACCTTTTCGTGGTCCGGGTGGACACCCCGAAGATCACCCGTGACGAGTTCATGGCCGAACTGAAGAAACGGAACATCGGCACCGGGCTCCACTTCCGCTGCGCCCATCTGCAGAAGTACTACCGCGAAGTTATGGGGTTCCGTCCGGGGATGCTCCCCGATACCGAATACAACAGCGACCGCATCTGCTCCCTGCCCCTCTTCCCCGGCATGACTGAAGAGGACGTGGACGACGTGGTCGCAACCGTCAAAGAGCTCCTCGCGGGAAGATGAATCCTCATGGCCAGTGAGCAGCAAGCACCGGGCCTCCGGAAAAGGATGGCCCCCCACGCCGGAAGCGAATGTCTCTTCTGGGCGGCCGCAGTGCTGCTGCTTTTCCTTTTTCTCGGCACGGCGCCCCTGACGGGGGAGGAAGGCCGCTGGGCCGAAGGGGCGAGAGAAATGCTCGTCACCGGCGACTGGACCTGCGCCCGGATGAACTTCGAAAACGCTCCGGACATCCCCCTGCTGCCCTGCTGGCTCATCGCCCCGTTCATCCGGCTCTTCGGAAATTCCGAGCTGGCGGTCCGGCTTCCGGGGGCTCTGGCGGCATTGGTCTTTCTCTGGGGCGTCCGCGCTCTGGGACGCCGCCTTTTCGATCCGGGGACCGCCCTGCTGGGCTGCTGGATGACCCTGGCCAGCTGCGTCTTCCTCTGCCGGAGCCGGATGGCGGTCCCGGACATGCCCGCCGCCGCCGCGAGCATCCTGAGCGCGGTCTGGTTCCTCAAATGCGAAAAGGAGGGCGGATTCGCCCGCGCGCTGCTGTTCTTCCTCCTCTGTTCCGCGGGTTTTCTGCTCGACGGGCCGACGGCCCTGCTGCTGCCGGCGGCGGTGGTCCTGCCCCGGCTCTTTTCCGAAGAGCGCTGCCGGGCCCTCCTGACCTGGCGGACCGTGGCGGCGCTGGCCGTCGCCCTGCTGGTGTCCACGCTGCTCCTTTCCCTGCCCGAGCTGCTGAAATATCTTTCCGGGCGTACGCCTTTTCAGGAGTTCACGCTCGCCTTCCTGCAGCCGCTCGGGTACGACAATGTGATTCGCCCCTGCCTCCTTCCCGGGGGGAAGATCTTCTGGCGGGAATGGGCCTCGGCCCTTTTCCCGGCCCTGATGCCCTGGACGCCCTTTCTGATCGCCGGCTGGATCTCCCTGCTCAAGAAGCGGAAGGCCCTTTCTCCGGAACTCGGCCTCACCGGGATCGGCATGGTCGTCGTGCCGGCGGTTTTCGGCCCCTTCGTCTTCCGGAGCTGGGACGCCGCGCTGCCCCTCGTCCCGCTCTTTCTGCTTTTCGGCGCGGCGGGGCTGAACGGTCACGGCGATCCGGTCTGGGAACGATGGACGTGCAAAATCCTGTACTACACGGCGGCGGCGCTTTCCTCGCTTTTCATCGGCTCGTTGCTGGCCGCTCCCCTGTGGGAGAAAATGGGAGGCGCTTTCCCCGGTCCCGTGCCCGCCTTTTTCCCCGCGGCGGCGGGGATCCTGGCCTGGTACGGCCTTTTCATGGACCACCGGGAGGGCAGCTCCTGGAGCCTGCTGTTCCGCCTGCCCCACCGTCTGGGGGCGGCGGTGTTCGCCGTAACGCTCCTCACGGGCGCCGTTCTGTCGGCGGCATATCCGGCCCTTGAGGAATTGCGGGAAGAAAAAACCTTCTTCCGCAGCGCGGCCGCCGAAGCCGGGAAGAACGAGCTCAGGCCCGAACAGCTCCGCGTCTACGCCGGAACTCCCCCGGCGGGATACCTCTTCTACAACGATCTGCCGTCGAAACTCACCTCGATCTCATCGCTCCGCGAGGCCTCCGACGCCTGGCCGGGCAAGGCCGTCGTTCTGTTCGGGAACCGGGAAAAGGTGCAGAACGGATTCAACCGGGAGATCAAGGCTCTGGGCATCACCCGTTCCCGGCGGATGGCCCTCAAATCCGCTGCCCGCCGGAAATTCCAGGGAGCGGGAAATGAAAACTACGTCGTCTATACGATCGAATTTCCGAAAAAATCCACTCTGAAAGGAGCTGTTCAATGAATAAGGACTACAGCGTAAAATTCGTGTCGGTGGTGGTCCCGGTCTACAATGAGGAAGGCTGTCTGCAGGAACTCATCGACCGGGTGGTGAAAACCCTCGACACGCTGAAATGCCCCTCGGAACTGATTCTGGTCGATGACGGCAGCCGGGACCGTTCCCTCGAGATCATCCGGGCCGCCGCCGCGCAGCGGCCGGGACAGGTCATCGGCTGCATCCTCAACCGGAACTACGGCCAGCATGCCGCCGTCATGGCCGGATTCGAACAGGTCCGGGGCGATCTGGTCATCACCTTGGACGCCGATCTGCAGAATCCGCCGGAGGAGATCCCCCGCCTCGTCGCCGCCGCCGAAGAGGGCAACGACGTGGTGGGAACGATCCGCCAGCACCGGCAGGACTCCCTCTTCCGCCGGACGGCGTCGAAGATCGTCAACGCCGCCGCCCGGACCGCCACCGGCGTCGACATGAAGGACTACGGCTGCATGCTCCGGGCCTACCGCCGCTTCATCGTCGAAGCCATGCTCCAGTGCCACGAACGCAGCACCTTCATCCCGGTGCTGGGCAACAGTTTCGCCCGGAACACCTGCGAGATCCCCGTGGCCCATGCCGAACGCAAGTCCGGCGAATCCAAGTACTCCGTCTGGAAACTCATCAATCTCCAGTTCAATCTGCTGACCTGCATGACCACCATGCCCCTGCGGATCCTCACCTACTTCGGGCTCCTCACCGGGGCTTCCGGCCTGGTGCTGAGCCTTTACATCATCATCCGCCGCTTCTGCTGGACCGACGGCGGCAGCTGGGCCAACGGCGGCACCTTCACACTGTTCGCGATCCTCTTCATCTTCACCGGGATCCAGATGGTGGGCATCGGCATCATCGGCGAATATCTGGGACGGCTCTACAACGACGTCCGGGCCCGGCCCCGCTTCTTCGTGGACGAGATCGTGGGCCGCGTCGAAGAAAAGAAAGACGGGTCCGGCAAATGAGGATCGTCGCCGACAACAAGATCCCTTTTCTGAAAGGGGTTTTCGAGCCCTGGGCCGAGGTGGTCTACCTGCCGGGCAAGGCGATCGACGCCGCCGCGGTGAAGGGCGCCGACGCGCTGATCGTCCGCACCCGCACCCGGTGCAACAAGGCGCTGCTGGAGCACTCCGGGGTCAGGCACATCGCCACGGCCACCATCGGCTTCGACCACATCGACGTGCCCGAGGTGGAGTCTCTGGGCATCACCTGGAACAACGCCCCCGGCTGCAACGCCGCCAGCGTGGGCCAGTACATGGCCTGCGCGCTCCAGACCCTCGGGACCGGGCTTGCGGGCAAGACTCTGGGCGTCGTCGGCGTGGGCCACGTGGGGACCATCGTGGCCGCGTATGCCGAAGCCCTGGGCATGAAGGTGCTCCGCAACGATCCGCCCCGGCGGGCCGCGGGGGAAACGGGGTTCGTTTCTCTCGACGAAGTGCTGGAGTCTTCCGACATCGTGACGCTCCACGTGCCTCTCGAATACGGCGGGCCCTTTCCCACCTTCCACATGGCGGATGGCGCCTTTTTCGCCCGGATGAAGAAGGGCGCGTTCTTCTTCAACGCCTCCCGCGGTGAGGCGGCCGAAAGCGCGGCGGTGAAAAAGGCCCTGCGCGGGGGGCGCCTTTCCGGGGCCGCCCTCGACGTCTGGGAAAACGAACCCGACATCGACCGGGAACTGCTGGATATGTGTTCCATCGGGACCATGCACATCGCGGGATACTCCGCCGACGGCAAGGCCAACGGCACCGCCGCCTCGGTGCGGGCCGTGGCCGCCGCCCTGGGGATCCCGGAGCTCGCCGGCTGGAGCCCGGCGGCGATGCCGGAGCCGACCCGTCCGGCGTGTTTCGCTTTCACTTCGGTGAAGGGGGCTCTGCTGCACACTTACGACCCGTGCGAGGACAGCGCCCGGTTGAAGGCCGCCCCCGAGCAGTTCGAGGAACTGCGGGGGAGTTATCCCGTCCGGCGGGAATTCAGGGCTTTCACGGTCACGGAGGTCCCGCCTGAAAAACAACAATGTCTCGAGCGTTTCGGATTCCGCACCGTCGTGCGGCGGTCCGGGGAGGAAAAGTCATGAGTATTCTCAACTGGTATGTCCTGAGAGGTTTTCTGGTGGCCTTCTTCATGGCCATCCTGATCCTGACCTTCGGTATGACCGGAGCCAACCTGATCAAGGTCCTGGGCCTGATCTCCGAGGGAGCCTCGGCGTGGGCCTTTCTGCAATTCGTGCTCTATATCCTGCCCATCGTCCTCACTTTCACCGTGCCCTGGGCGGTGATGGTGGCGGTGATGCTGGTCTTCGGCCGCCTTTCCGCCGACAACGAGATCACGGCCATGCGGGCCTGCGGCATTTCCATCATGCAGATCGTCTCGCCCATCATGCTGGTCACGGTGCTGCTGACGGCCCTCTGCCTCTACCTGCAGGTGGAGGTGGGCCCGCCCCTGCTGGGGAAATCCCGGACTCTGCTCAAGAACGCCGTCATGGAACAGCCCAAGTCCCTCTTCGAACCGGGGCGGCAGATCAACTTCCAGAACACGCTGATCTACATCGACGACAAGGAGCCCTCGGGGCGGCTCCGGGGGATCGACCTCTACGTTCTCTCCGGGACCAACAGCTACTCCCAGAACATTTCCGCCGCCTACGGCGACATCGTCGTGGACAACGACAAGAAGCTCCTCACCATCGTCATGTACGACTGCATGATCGACAACAAGCAGCCCGACACTTCCGGGCACGTGGGGAGATTCTTCAGCAAGCAGTTCGAATTCACCTATGACTTCGGCAAACTCACCAACGCCGAACGGGTGTGGGTCAAACCGAAGCACATGAAGCTCACCGACCTCATGGGCCGGATCCGCATGACCAGGGAACTGAACCGCGACACCACCGATCTGGAAGTGGAGCTCAATCAGCGGATCGCCTTCGCGCTCTCGCCCATCGCCTTCCTGCTCCTCGGGCTGCCGCTGGCCATCCGCACCAGCCGCCGGGAAACCTCCATCGGCCTCTTCATGAGCGTCATCCTGGCCGGGGTCTTCTTCCTTTCCATCATCCTGTGCGATTCGCTGACCAAGTTCCCCCGGCTCTATCCTCAATATCTCCTGTGGCTGCCCAACATCATCTTCCAGGCGCTGGGAGCGACCATGACCTTCATGATCTCCCGGAAGTGACGGCAAAAAAAGGCGAAGGGAAAGCTCCATGAACAGCGGATATTTGAAATTCATCCTCACGCTCCTGACCCTGGCCGTGGCGGGGGCGGGCTACTTCATCACCTCGGCGCTGGACCGGCTCCGGGAGTCCAACTACGTTCTCGCCGACCGGCTGAAGGAGGCGGGCCGCACCGGGTTGGCGCAGACTGTCCCGCAGACCGCCCCCGGCGACGTGCAGGCTCCCCCGGCGCGGCCCCGGATGAGCTCCCCCATCGCCAATCGGGCCAGCTACGACCCCAACGCGGTCACGGGGGACCGGATGATCCAGGCCACCGAGGCGGAAACGGGGAACTTGAACCCCCTCACCTCCAACGAATCCATGGCGGCCACCTTCAACGGCCTCTGCGCGGCCTCTCTCGCGGAACGGAACTTCGAACATCCCGAGCGCTTCGAGCCCCTGCTGGCGGAAAGCTGGCAGATCTCCCCGGACCGGAAGAGCTACCGGATCAAGCTCCGCAAAAAGGTCTTCTGGCACGACTTCACCGACCCCGTGACGGGCAAACGGCACAAGGATGTGGAGGTCACCGCCGGAGATTTCAAGTTCTTCGTCAACGCGGTTAAGAACACCGACGTGAACTGCGCCCCCCTGCGGGTCTACTACCAGTACCTCGACGGCGTGGAGATCCACAACGACTACGAATTCACCGTCAAATGGAGCAAGGCCTACTACGGCTCCATGAGCTCCACCTTGGGGATGACGCCCCTGCCCCGCCACTTCTACGCCCCCGACGGCAAGTTCGACGGGAAAAAGTTCAACGACGACCACAAGCGCAACCGGATGATCGTGGGCTGCGGCCCCTACATCTTCTCCCGCTGGGAGTCCGGCCGGCGCCTGATTTTCCGCCGCAACCCCCGCTACTTCGGGATCCGGTACGGCGCGGCCCCCTCGCTGGAGTATCTCGTCTTCGAGATCATCAAGCACCCCAACACCCGTTTTCAGGCCCTGCTGGGGGGCGAACTGGACCGATTGGGACTTCTCCCGGACCAGTACGTCAAACGGACCGGCACCCCGGAGTTCCGCAAGGGGATACTGCGCAAATTCGAATATCTGCTGCCGCAGTACAACTACATCGGCTACAACCAGAAAAATCCCCTCTTTCAGGATAAGCGGGTGCGGAACGCCCTGACGCTTCTGGTGGACCGGGAGCGGATCCGGAAAGAGATCTACCACAACCTGGCCGAAACCGCCGTCTGCCCCTTCATGCCGGGGAGCGCCTTTCTGCCCCCCGACCTGAAGCCGCTGCCCTACGATCCGGAAAAGGCGAAGGCACTGCTCGCGCAGGCGGGCTGGCGGGACCTCGACGGCGACGGGATCCTCGAGAAGGACGGGAAAAAGTTCACCTTCACCATGATGCAGGTGGCCAGCAGTTCCATCCAGCAGCGGCTCATGCCCATGCTCAAGGAGTCCTTCGCCAAGGCCGGGATCGACATGAAGATCCGCAACGTGGAGTGGTCGGTCTACGTGCAGAACCTGAACGCCCGGAACTACGACGTCTGCTGTCTGGGCTGGTCCAGCTCCTTCGACCCGGACCTCTATCAGGTGTGGCACTCCTCCCAGATCGCCGGAGAGGGCAGCAACCACATCTCGTTCCGCAACGCCGAGCTGGACAAGCTCCTCGAAGCGATGCAGCAGGAGTTCGACATGGAAAAGCGCAAGGCCCTCGGCCACCGGATCGCCTGGCTGCTCCACGAGGAACAGCCCTACACCTTCCTCTTCTTCCCCAAGTCCCTGACCGCCCTCTCGGGGAGGTATAAGAACGTCCACGTCTTCCCCGGCGGGATCCCGGATGAGATCATGTACACGCCGCGGGCGCAGCAGCGGCAGGTTCCGGGATTGTGAAACAACGCTAAAGCACAAGGAGTTCCGATCATGTTCGATCCGAAACTGCTCCTGCCGGAGCGGATCTACGCCCTGCCCGGCTTCGAGATCAACATCTATTTTCAAAACGTGGTGACGGTGATCAATCCGGCCAACTTCGCCTTCGACGTGGAGTGCGAAAAGGGCCGCTGCGACGCGCTCCGGTGGCGCTGGGTCCCCGAAGATGCCGATGTGGGGGAACACAAGCTCAAACTCAGCGTCTGGAGCGACGAGGGGCTCCTCGCCGAAGCCGAGACCACCGTCATCGTTTCCCCCCGCAACGCGGGGGAGGGGAGCACCCTCACCATTCTCCAGATCGGCGCCAGCTGCATGGCGGCCGCGGGCCACGGCAACCAGCTCCATGCCCGCTTCCAATTGCCCGGCAACCCGAAGCTGGTGATGCTGGGCTCCCACGCCCCCGGCTACGTCCCCGTAACTCCGGGCGGCCCCGCCAACGAGGCCTACGGCGGCTGGAACTGGCGCACCTTCTTCGAAAAGGAAAGCTCCAGCGATCTGGACAACGACGGGCTCCACCCCAAGCGCCCCTACGACGTGCCTTCGCCCGTCCTCTTCGACCGCCACGGACGGACGGAGTTCGACTTCGAAAAGTATCTGGAGACGGTCTGCCATGGTGTCCGGCCCGACGTGGTCTACTTCGAGCTGGGCGTCAACGGCATTTTCCTCGCCAAGACCGATGAGGAGTTCGAGGAGATCTTCGCCCGGGACGTCTATCCCTACATGTCCCGGATGCTCAAAGCCGTCCGGGCGGCCCTGCCCGAAGCGGCGCTGGGGGTGGAACTGCTCCCCAGGGGCAGCTGGAGCCAGGACGCCTTCGGCAAGAACTACGGCTGCCTCCAGAGCCGCCGCCGCTGGCTCCTCAACGCCGATTTGCTGAGCCGCAAATACATAGCATTGGCCAAGGAGCTGGATTATTTGATCCTCCCCGAGTACCACAACTGCGACGGCTCGGTGAACTACCCCGTGCAGGAGGAACCCGTCTACGCGGCAAGTTCCGTCACCGTGAAACGCGCCGCCAACGCGCTCCACGCCACCCCCGACGGCTACGGCCAGTGGGCCGACTGCGAATACTTCTTCCTCAAGTACCTCCTCGCCCGCAAAGGGCGTTGAAAAAAGGAAACGGAGCCAGGGAAGAGGGAAAAACCTTTTGAGGAAAGGTTATTTCCCTCTTCCCCGGACCCCATCACCTTTTTCCAAACCTTTTCGGGGTACTTTATTTGCCGGACATATCAGCCGCACACATTTTATCTCGCCCGCGACGCCTTCCCGGCGCTCGGGGTGGTTTTGGTCTGCGGCCCCGCCGCTGCCGAAAATTGCCTTTGCGCTCTCAGCTTCTGACCTCAACGGGGGGCAGACCGCGGAAGGTGCGGAGCGCGCCGCCGCGCTCCAGACGGTAGTGGTCCAGCCACATCTCCTCCTTTTCCGAGGCGTGACGCGCGTCGGCGAGCAGATGCAGTTTTTCGTGCAGGCGCAGCAGCGCCAGCGCCCGATTGCGGGTCTGGGAACGCTCCTCGCTTGCGGTGACCGCGACTTGTGTAGGCAGGTGGACGATCCGCACCGCCGTGTCGGTGGTGTTCACGTGCTGGCCCCCCGGACCGGAGGCCCGGCAGGTCTCGATCCGCAAATCGGCCGGGGCCAGCCGACCGGAATCTTCCGGACTGAAGTCGAAAAAGGTGACCTTGACGAACCAGTTCTTCCGGGGCCAGCGGGGACGGAGCGTACTCTGCCAGATCCACTTGACCGTCCCTTCCCAGCCCGATCGGAAGGCGTCGAAACCTTCCCCTTTCACCGAAAAACGCAATGAACCCGCCTCTTTGGGCGGCGAAGTCGCCGTGAGCGGCAGGCACGAAAGCCCCCGCTCCCCGGCCTCACGGCGGATGATTTCCGCCAGAAGCGGCACGAAGACCCGGCACTCCGCCGGGCCCTGTCCCGCGCTGATCTGCAAAATCGTCGGCATATCATTTCCTCACGGTTTGATGTTGACGAGGGGCCGCAGTTCCGCCGCGACCGAGGCAAGCCCGAACTCCCGCAGATCGGCGACGACGCTGCCGATCTCCTTGTAGGCTTCGGGAGCCTCCTCATACAGCAGGGATTTTTCCGGGCAGACGACCTGGGTCCCCAGCTTGGTCTTCAAGAGAGACTGCATGTCGTCGTGCTTCGCCCGGACCCGGTCATACGTGCTCTGCCGGTTCCATTTGCGGCCCGCCCCGTGGGCGAGGGAATGGAGATTTTCCTCCCCCTCCCCCTGCGGAACGACGAGGTAGGAGAAAGCCCCGCGGGAGCCCGCCACGACGACGGGTCTCCCCGGCTCGACGGCGCTCGCCCCCTTGCGGTGGAGGAACTTCCCTTCGCCGCAGGGCGTGATGCTGTTGTGGACGCAGTCGAGGAGCTCAGTCAACGCGCATCCCGCCATGCTCCCCAGAGCCCCGGCCGTCAGGCGGCGGTTGAAACGGGCCCACTCGATCAGCTGCGTGTGCCGTTCGAGATAAGCCCGCCCGTCGGGGCTGTCGCAGGGAACTCCTTCGTCGCCGTGGGCCGCGGCGGTCTCGCGCCACAGCATTTCGCCGTAGCACCGGGAGCCGGAATGGACCAGCAGCAGCACGTCCCCCTTGCGCAGGTTCAGGGCCGCACACACGTCGGCGTCGGCGATTTTTTCCACCGCGAGAAATTCGGCGAAGTGGTTGCCGTGGCCCAGAGTCCCCAGCATCTTTTCCGGATCCGCCGGAGCCTGCCCCGCTGCGGGGAGCCGTTCCAGCGCCGCCTGACGCAGGGCGGACTCCGGATCGGCCCCCAGACGCCGCAGGAGTTTGGCCGCCTTGAATTTCCGCTGTCCGACGCCTGTCGCAAACAGGGTCATGCCGCAGCCGATGTCGTTGCCGATCAGGGCGGGATAGAGCAGCTTTTCCGATAAAAAAGCCGCCCCCACGGGGACGCCCCGGCCCGGATGCAGGTCGGGGAAACCCGCCCCGCGAAGAATGCCGGGGAAGGTCATCACCCGTTCGAATTGTTCCACGGCCGGCCCCTCGAGCCAGGTTTTCCGGCCGCAGTAGATATGAGATCTTTCGTTCATGAAATTACCTTGTCGAAAAAACGTTCGGGCACGATCCCCCCTGCGGCGAAAAAAGGCCGCCGGAAGGGAAAATCATGCAAAAAGGATGCCGCCTGCTCCGTGTGCGGAAGAGGACGCATGCGCGGGATCGGGAAGACCCCGGAAGAGGGCCCGGAAATTCAGGCCGCGAAGACGGGGAGGTCCGACCCGAAGCAGACGACGGCGCGCGCACGAGTCCCGCAGGCACATGATGCGGAAAAACGTGTTCTCATTTCGGACCTCCTTTCCCGAGTTTTGATTGCCGGAACATAATGTAGCACACCACGGGCGAAAAGTCAAGCAGTCCCCCCGTTTTTTTCCGGCAAAATCCCGTCACTCCGGTTGCGAAGGGAAACGTCCCGCCCGCTTTTTTCGGGCAAAAAACGCTTTTCCGCGGGATTTTCCCCCTGCTCTTTTCGGGATTATCGGCAATTCGTGATTGAAATTTCGCCGTTGCCGTGGTATATTAGTGGAATGACCGTCTCGAAATACGTCAAGGAAAAAAGGGAATGAAAAGAACTGCGGCAGTCTTGTTCGTGTGCCTCGCCGTCTGGCTTGCCGGCGGCTGCGCCTTCGAAGACAACAACTACCTGCGGCCTGAAGACTTTGCTCCGCGCCTCGAAGAGGCCGGGATCAAGGTGGCTTCGGTCCGCCCGCTGCCGGGTGCCCCCTTCAAGGCTACGTCGGGAGCGGCGATCATGGTGGAGGGCTCCGAGATCGGGGTCTACAAGTACGACCGGACCTCCAAGGTCCAGTCCGACCGGATCGCCCAGCGCCGCCGCGCCGGTCGAGCCTATATCAACGGTATACCTTATCCAGTCGAGGTGTACGGTTCGTTCATGTTTCTCGGACTGGAAAAGAACCCCCGGAAGCGCGATATCTTGAAAGTTATCCGGAGGTTTCGGTAAATCTCGAGAGGGAAAATGTCATGACGAAAAAGTATGTCTACACCTTCGGCGGCGCCTCAACCGAGGGCGACGGTTCCATGAAGGAACTTCTGGGCGGCAAGGGCGCCAATCTGGCCGAAATGGCCCGGATGAAACTCCCCGTTCCCCCCGGCTTCACCGTGACCACCGAATGCTGCGTGGATTACTTCACTTCCGGCAGCAAACTGCCGCCGGGGACCGAAAAGCAGGTCCTCACCGCCCTCAAGCACATCGAAAAGACCATGGGCTGCAAGTTCGGCGATCCGAAAAATCCCCTGCTGGTTTCCAGCCGTTCCGGCGCCCGGAGCTCCATGCCCGGCATGATGGAAACGGTCCTCAACGTGGGACTGGCCTCCTCCACCATCCCCGGCCTCATCGCCAAGACCGGCAATGAGCACTTCGTCTACGACGCCTACCGGCGGCTCATAATGATGTACTCCGACGTGGTCATGGAAAAGGCCGAAGGCATCGAGCCCGAGGAAGGCCAGGGCATCCGCAAGCGTCTGGACGCGATCCTCGACGAGTACAAGGAGAAAAAGCACTGCGAATTCGACCACGAACTTTCCGTCGCCGATCTGAAGAAACTCTGCGTCACCTTCAAAAAGGAGATCAAAAAAGTTCTCGGCCGGGAGTTCCCCGACGATCCCATGGCCCAGCTGTGGGGCAGCATCAACGCCGTCCTCAAGAGCTGGAACGGCAAGAAGGCCGTGGCCTACCGCCGCATCGAGGGGATCCCCGACGACTGGGGCACCGCCGTCAATGTCCAGAGCATGGTCTTCGGCAACATGGGCGACAGCTCCGCCACGGGCGTGGCCTTCACCCGCGACCCCGCCACGGGGGACAACAAGTTCTACGGCGAATGGCTCATCAACGCCCAGGGCGAAGACGTGGTGGCCGGGACCCGGACCCCGAATCCCCTTAACAAAGCCACGCGGAACGAGCGGAACAAGGGCCTCAAGTCCATGGAAGAGCTCTATCCGAAACTCTACAAGCAGCTCGTCGGGATCCGGGACACTCTCGAAGCCCACTATCACGACATGCTGGATATCGAATTCACCATTCAGGAAGGCAAGCTCTTCATGCTCCAGTGCCGGGTGGGCAAGCGCACCGGCACCGCCGCGCTGAAAATGGCCATGGACATGCTCAAGGAAAAGCTCATCGATGAAAAAGAGGCGGTGCGCCGGGTCACTCCCGCCCAGCTGGACGAGCTGCTCCATCCGATCCTGAACCCCAAGGCCGAGAGGGACGCCCTCCTCATCGGGGACGGGCTTCCCGCCGGGCCCGGCGGCGCCGTGGGCCGGATCGTCTTCAACAGCGCCGACGCCGTGGCCGCCGCCAGGAAGGGCGAAAAGGTCATCCTCGTCCGCGAGGAAACCAACCCCGAGGACGTGGAAGGCATGCGGGCCGCCGACGGGATCCTCACCGCCCGTGGCGGCATGACCAGCCACGCGGCGCTGGTCTGCCGGGGCTGGGGCAAGTGCTGCATCGTCGGCGCGGGAAGCTTCCACATCAATGAAGCGGCCGGGACCATGACGGTCGGCGGCAAAAAGTTCACCGGCAAGGACTCCGTCAGCCTCAACGGCTTCAAGGGACTGGTCTATGCGGGCACGGTCGAGACCATGGACAACACCGAAAATCCCCAGTTCCGCAAGTTCATGGCGCTGGCCGACAAGTACCGGAAACTGGGCGTCCGCGCCAACGCCGACACGCCCGAGGACGCCCGGCTGGCGGCGGCCTTCGGCGCCGAAGGCATCGGCCTCTTCCGGACCGAGCACATGTTCTACGGCAAAAACAGCGAAAAGCCTCTCTTCTGCCTGCGGAAAATGATCCTTTCGACCACCGCCGAAGAGCGGCAGGCGGCTTTGAAGGAGCTCTTCCCCTACATGAAAAAGTCCGTGAAGAGCACCCTTGAGGCCATGAAGGGCCTGCCCGTGACCTTCCGTCTGCTGGATCCCCCGCTTCACGAGTTCGTGCCTCAGGAAAAGAGCCGCCGTCAGGAGCTGGCCAATTCTCTGGGCATCAAGCTCTCGGAACTGGACAAGCGGGCCGCGAAGCTTCACGAATCCAACCCCATGATGGGGCACCGGGGCGTCCGTCTGGGCATCACCTGGCCGGAAATTTCCGAAATGCAGATGCGGGCCATTCTGGAATCCGCCGCCGAAGTGGGCAACTGCCGGGTGGAGATCATGATCCCCGTCACCTGCGAGGCCAACGAACTCAAGTTCCAGCGGGCTCTGCTGGACAAGACGGCCGCCGAGGTCATCAAGCGCAAGAAGATCAAATCCCTCGACTACACCATGGGGACCATGATCGAGATCCCCCGTGCCGCTCTGCTGGCCGATGAACTGGCGCAGGTCGCCGACTTCTTCAGCTTCGGCACCAACGACCTGACCCAGATGACCTTCGGCTTCAGCCGGGACGACATCGGCGGGTTCCTGCCCGCCTACCTCGACGGCAAACTGCTGGAAAACGATCCCTTCCAGACCATCGACACCAAGGGCGTGGGCCGGCTCATCGACCTGGCCGTCAAGGGCGGCCGTTCCGTCAAGCCCGGCATCAAGCTGGGCATCTGCGGCGAGCAGGGCGGCGAAGCGAAGTCCGTGGCCTTCTGCCACAAGGAAGGACTCACCTACGTCTCCTGCAGTCCCTTCCGGGTCCCCCTGGCCCGGCTGGCGGCGGCGCAGGCGGCGCTGGACGGGAAAAAGTAATGATTCGACCCCGGAACGGAAGGTTCCCGCACAGGGCGGGACCGCGGCCGGGAATACCACAAAGAGGAGTGGAAAAATGGAGAACGAACTCAAACAGATGGGAAGACGATTGGGCGAGCTTCGCACAATCATGAATGTATCGGTCGCGGAGATGGCCCGAATTACGGGGCTCACCGAGGCTGAATACATTGCCCATGAAAAGGGGGAAACCGACAGTTCGTTCACCTTCATCTACCGCTGCGCGGAGCGCTTGGGCGTGGACATGCGGGCTCTGGTCACGGGCGAAGGCCCGAAACTGAGCTTCTACAACGTGACCCACGCGGCGGAAGGGGGAATGCCCATCCGCCGCCGGGCGGGGTTCGAGTATCTGCACCTGGCGCCTCTGCTCAAGGACCGGCGGGCCGATCCCTTCCTGGTGACCGCTCCGCCCGAAGCGGATGACGCGCCCATCCACCTGTCGACCCACGCCGGGCAGGAGTTCGACTATGTTTTGAAGGGCCGGCTCAAAGTCCGGCTGGAGGACAAGATCGAATATCTGGGCCCCGGGGACAGCATCCAGTACGACTCTTCCCGGCGCCACGGCATGATCGCCATCGGCGGCGAAAGCTGCCAGTTTCTGGCGATAGTGGTCCGGGCCGCCGAGGGCCTTTCCGAGGAACTGCCTTATGTGCCGCCCAAACCGGAAAAGGTCCGGGAGGACGAACTGCTCTACCACCGGTTCATGAGCGAGACGCTGGATGAGAAGGGAATGCTGGCCGGGGTGAAGTTCCACTATCCGGAAAACTTCAACTTCGCCTACGACGTGCTGGACGCGCTGGCCGAAAAGAAGCCGGACCATACCGCGCTGCTCTACGTGGACAAGCACCGGAACTCCCGGCGCTTCAGCTTCGCGGATCTGGCCCGCCTTTCGGGGCAGGCCGCCAATTACCTCGCTTCCCTCGGGATCCGCCGGGGCGACCGGGTCATGCTGGTGCTCAAGCGCCACTACCAGTTCTGGATCGTCCTCAACGCATTGCACCGCATCGGCGCGGTGGCGGTGCCCGCCTCCAACCAGCTTCAAGTAAAGGACTACGTCTACCGCTTCCAGCAGGGCGGCATCACCGCCATCCTCTGCACTTCGGATGAACAGTGCGCGGAATACGTGGACGAAGCGGCGAAGGAGTGTCCGGAACTCAAGACGAAGATCATCGTCAACGGCGCCCGGCCCGGCTGGCATCCCTTCGACGATGAGGTGAAAGGCTTCAGCGAATTCTACCGGCGGCCCGCCGAACAGAAGATCACCGATCCCTCCATCATGTTCTTCAGTTCCGGCACCTCGGGCTACCCCAAGATGGTGGAGCACAACTTTTCCTACCCGCTGGGCCACATCATCACCGCCCGCTGGTGGCAGAACGTTCAGCCCGACGGGGTGCACCTCACCATTTCGGACACGGGCTGGGGGAAGGCCCTGTGGGGCAAGATCTACGGCCAGTGGCTCTGCGAAGGGACGGTCTTGGCCTACGACTTCGACCGTTTCGCCGCGGCGGACATTCTGACGCTCTTCAAGGAGTACAAAATCACCACCTTCTGCGCGCCTCCCACCATGTACCGCTTCTTCATCCGGGAAGACCTGTCCAAGTACGATCTTTCCAGTTTGAAGTACGCCAACATCGCGGGCGAAGCGCTGAATCCCGAGGTCTTCAACCAGTTCTACAACGCCACGGGCCTCAAGCTCATGGAGGGCTTCGGCCAGACCGAGACCACCATGACCGTGGGGAACCTCATCGGCATGACCCCCAAGCCGGGCTCCATGGGCAAGCCCAGTCCCGCCTACAACGTGGAGCTGGTGGATCCCGACGGCAAGCCCGTGGATGTGGGCGAAGTGGGCGAGATCGTCATCCGCACGGAGCCCGGCCGGACCTGCGGCATGTTCTCGCGCTACTACCGGGATCCCGAACGCACCGCCGAGAGCTGGCATGACGGCCTCTACCACACAGGGGACACCGCGTGGAAGGACGAGGACGGCTACTTCTGGTACGTGGGCCGGACCGACGACCTGATCAAGTCCTCCGGCTACCGCATCGGGCCCTTCGAGGTGGAAAGCGTCCTCATGGAACTGCCCTACGTCCTCGAATGCGCCGTGGTGGGCGTCCCCGATGAAGTCCGGGGCCAGCTGGTCAAGGCCTTCATCGTGCTGACTCCCGGCAAGGAGGGCTCCGAGGCGCTGGTCAAGGAGATCCAGGAGTACGTGAAAAAGCACACGGCTCCCTACAAGTATCCCCGGGCGGTGGAGTTCATCAAAGCCATGCCCAAGACCATCAGCGGCAAGATCAAGCGCAACGAACTGCGCAAGATGAAATGAAAGTTGCCATTCTGGGGGGCGGCGTGTCCGGCAGGGCCGCCGCCCTGTTGGCCCGCCGGTGCGGCGATGAAAGCGTCATCCTCGATGACGGCAAGGACGCCGCGCTCCCTCCCGACGCCGACCTTATCGTGACCAGTCCGGGAGTCCATCCCCTCAAGTCCGCCCTCTACAAGGCGGCGCTGGGTTCGGGCAAGGAGTTCATCGGCGAGATGGAGTACGGTTTCCGCCACTTCCGGGGCCGCATCGCCGCCATCACCGGGACCAACGGCAAGACCACCACCACCGAGCTGACGGCCTTTCTGCTCAAGCATGCCGGATTCGACGCGGAAACGGCGGGAAACATCGGGCTTCCCCTCTCCGAAGTCGCGGCCCGTGAAAACCAGCCGGAGATCGCCGTGGTCGAGGTGAGCTCCTTCCAGCTGGAACGCGCCCCCTCCTTCGCCCCCCTTTGCGCCGCGCTCCTCAATCTGGAGTCCGACCACGAGGACCGTTACGAAGGGGGCTTCGCCGAATACTGCGCGGTGAAAAAGAGCATCTTCGACCGGGTCCCGGAACCGAACCGGGTCTGGGGGCTTTCCTTCCCGGAACGGCCCCGCCGGGTCACTTTCGCAAACGACATGCTCCTCGCGGACGGGGAAGCCCTCTTCGACGTGTCGAAAACCGCCCTGAACGCCCCCCACAACCGGGAAAATCTGGCGGCGGCAGTGGAGCTCTTTTTGCGTTTCGCTCCGGAAAAGAAGGCACTCCCGGCCGAAGCGGCGGCGGCCTTTCATCCCGGCCGTTACCGGATCGAGTTTTTCCACGAAAGGAACGGCATCCGCTGTTACGACGACTCCAAGGGGACCAACCCTTCCGCCGTGGCGGCGGCCGTGCGCGCCGTTTCCGGCCCCGTGGTCCTGCTGGCGGGGGGACTGGACAAGGGCATGGATTTTTCCATGCTCCGGGAGCTTGCGCCCCGGCTCCGGGCGCTGATCCTCTGCGGCAGCTGCCGGGAGCCCATCGCCGAAGTCTTCGCCGGGACGGGCGTTCCCCTTCACGACTGCGGCATGGATTTCGAGCAGGCGGTCTCCGTCATGGTCCGGGTCGCCCGGAGCGGCGACGCGCTGATGCTTTCCCCCGGCTGCGCCAGCATGGACATGTTCAAAAACTACGCCGAACGGGGCGACCGGTTCAAGGCGCTGGTGCGAAAATATCTGCCCTGAAAATCCGCCGCGGGGCTTGACATTCCCGCGTTGCGGGTGTAATGTATGTAAAGAGCAGAGTGTCTTTCCGGAAAGGAGCTGGACGGTCCATGGCATCGAAACGACAGCACATCAACTGGATCCTCGACGAACTGCCGCGTCTGAAGGGCGGCGGCGTGATTTCCGAAGAGTCTTGCGCGGCGCTGACCGACTACTACAAAAACGAACTTGAGGCCCTGCCTTCTCCCCTGAGGATCTTTTCACTGATTCTCACCGTCATGGGGTGCGTCATGACGGCGGCGGGGATCATCCTCTTCCTCAACTACAACTGGGATATGTTCTCCAAGGAGGTCCGCATCGGCATCGCCGCCGTGCCCCTCTTCGCGGGCGCGATCCTCTCTTTCTTCACCATCGCGAGGGAAAAATCCCAGCTCTGGCGCGAAGGTTCCGCCATCCTCACCGCGACGGGCGCGGCGGTCCTCATCGCCGTCCTCTCCCAGATCTACCACTCGGGGGGCGAGCTCCATGAATTCATGTTCCTCGTGCTGCTCCTTTCGCTGCCCCTCATCTACATTTTCAACAGCATCGGCCTGGCCACGCTCTACGTTTTCCTTTCCTTCATGGTCACAGGCTTCCAGGCTCCCTGCTGGTGGAATCTGCTGATCTGCGGGCTCCTGCTGCCCTTCCTGCTCTACCATCTGCGGGAAAAGTCGAAGTACGTCGTCTGGTGCCGCTATCTGGCCCCGGTGGCGGCGGTTTCCGCCTTCTGCGGCACGGCATCAAGCTATTACGCCCCCCTTCCGGCGGTGATTTTGTGCGGCATCTTCCTCGCCGCGGGCACCGATCTCTGGAAGGCGGGGACGCCTTTCGGCAAGAATCCCTGGCTCATCCCCGCCTTCATCCTCAACACCGTCCTCCTCGCC
>JAFSYV010000135.1 GCA_017443585.1 Lentisphaeria bacterium
AAAGCGTTCTACTATTCGCTGGCCGCCTCGCCCGCCTGGTACTGACCTTCGAAGTCCCCAAAGGAGTTTTATCATGAAAAAGACATTTTCTCTTCTGCTCCTCGCGGGGGCAGTCGTCCTTTCCGGAGCGCAGCCGCTCCCGGAACAGCTTTCCCCCCGGAATCCCCGGCGCATTTCCATCGGCGCGAAGCCCATTTTGGAGATGGTGAAGAACGGCAAGGTGAACTTCGAGATCGTGGTGCCTGCCGACGCGGCGCCCACGGCGAAGTTCGCAGGCAAGGAGGCGGCGGAGCTGCTGGGCAAGGCCTTAGGCACAAAACTCAAGGTGTCGAGTACGCCCTCGGGGAAATGCCCCGCGATCATCATCGGAAGCCCCAAGTTCGCCGCGCAACTGGGCGTGAACATCGATAAATTCGACCGGGACGGCTTCATCATCAAAACTTTTCCCAAGGGCGTCCTCATCGTCGGGCGGGACGACCCCCAAAAGACGGAACGGGAGACGCTGGCCGACCACGCGACGCTCTTCGGGACCTACGACTTTCTTGAGCGCTTCGCCGGGATGCGTTTTTACCTTCCGGGCGACTACGGGACCATCATCCCGAAAAAGAAGGATTGGAGCCTGCCTCAGATCGACATCTACGAGCGGCCCGACTTCTACCAGCGCCTTTACAGCGACTGGCACGGCAATCGCGGGAGCGAGTTCAAGGGCAACGCGTTACGGCTCAACCGTCTGCGCCACCGCTACCAGACCCGGAACATCTATTACTGTCACGCCCTGCGGGAACTGAACTACGGAACCCGCTTCGGGAAGACTCATCCGGAGTATTTCGCCCTCGGGACCAACGGCAAACGGATCATCGACACCGAATTCACCGGCTCCGGCGGCTGGGACGAAAGCCATTTCTGCTATTCGAGCAAGATCAAGGATGAGGTCATCGCCGACGCCATCTCCTACCTCAAGGGCGAACCCGCCTCGGTGCGGGGCATCGTCAGACGCAGCAAGCGCAAGCCCGAGATCGGCTGGCATTGGTCTTTCCCGCCGGGAGGCAAGTTCTTCAGCATCTCGCCCCCGGACGGGGTCAAGATGTGCACCTGCCCCAAGTGCGCCCCCGAAACCGTAAGGGGGACGAAAGAACAGCGGCGGAACCACTACTGGCGCTTCTTCCGGGACATCGCTCAGGCGGTGAAGGATTCGGGCGTCTACGGCTTCGTCACCGTGCCCTGCAACTACTCCTGGTGGGGCGGAATGCCGCCGGAGTTCCCGCTCCCCGACAATCTGATCCTCGACTTTTCCATGCAGGGACCGTGGAGCGAACTCACCCCCCGTACCCGCGACAGGGAAGTGGCCCAGCTCAAGGCGTGGGCCGGCAAAGGCCGGGGCAGACTTCTCCTCTGGACCTATCCGGGCAAGTATTATGGAGTCTTCCCCGGGATCCCCGCCTCCACGCCCCGGTATGCGGCCTCCTTCCTGAAGCGGGTCCGGCCCTACGCGCTGGGGTGCTATTTCGAGTGTTACAGCGACTACCATTTCTTCATCTATCTGGACTACTACGTCTGGGGCAAGATCCTCTGGAACCCAGACATCGACGTGGAAAAACTCCTCGACGAACACCATACGCTCATGTTCGGCCCCGCGGCGAAGCCGATGAAGGAGTTCTTCGACACCGTCGAACGGAACTGGATGAAAATGGCGGGCAACACCGTGAACACCAACATCGGCCCCATCACGAAATATCCGTCTGAAACGGAGATGTGGAACACCATCTACTCCCCCGCCGAGAGGAAGCGGATCGACGGCCTTTTCGCCGAAGCGGAAAAGCTCACCGCCAAAACGCCTGAATATCTGGCGAGAGTAAAGACGCTCCGCCGGGAAATGTGGTTCCCTGCCCTCAAGCGGGCGGAAGACTTCATGGGCGAGAAAAAGGCCATCGCCCGGTGGGGGGCTTTCATGGCGGAAGCCGAAACGGCCCCCGTCATCGACGGCAAACTGGACGATCCCGCATGGAAGAAAGCCGAAGTCATCACCCTCATCCCCGACCGGAAGGGCGTCCCCGTGGAGGTCCGCTCCACGGTCCGGACGCTCCGGGACAAGGATTTTTACTACTTCGCTTTCGAGTGCGAGGACAAGGGGAATCCGGATTCCGTCGTCCGCCCCTTCGACAGTCACGACCTCTGGCGGGACTCCGGCGTAGAGGTCTTCCTCTCCCCGGATAAATCCCGCGACCGCTGCTATCAGATCATGGTCAACGCTTCGGGTTCCATGGCCGATCTGGTGTGCGTCAAAGGCGTGAACGACTGGTCGTGGAACAGCGGCGCAGTCGCGAAAAGCGTCATCACCCCCGGAAAAGGCTGGACCACCGAGATCCGGATCCCCCGGAGCAGTCTGCCCAAGGCCGCCGAGTCGGGGATGCTGGCCAATCTGACCCGGCGCTACACGCCCCCCAAACGGAAGGGCGTTTCCTACGTCTGGGGGCCCTTCTATGTGAAGAACAACAATGAGATCGACCACTTCGGGACGCTCCGGTTCAAGCCGGAAGAGGAAACGAACCTTGTGAAAGACGGGGACTTCGACCGGGAGCCCGACAAAAAGCGGCCTTCCGTTCTCGGGGCATGGTGGAGAAATGACGGCGGGCGCTTCCCCGTCGCGAGCGACTATCTCCTCACGGGGAAATATGCCGCCTGTCTGGACTCCGCCTCGTTCGGCAAGGGCGATTCCTGTTCCTTCACCCAGCGCCCGCCCTTCAAGCCCGATACGGAGTACGAGCTCACCTTCTTCATGAAACTGGAAAACGTCAAGGCCGCCGAGGCCAATTCCAGCGGGTTTTACTGCCGTGTGGACGACTTCAGCCGCAAGGAGCAGTGCTTCCCCAACCGGAGCACCGCCGCCTTTTCGGGGTCCTGCCCGTGGACGCCCGTGACTTTCCGATTCCGGACCTCGAAAACGGTCCTCCCGGGCCGGAAGACCCGGCTCAGCTTCATCCTGCGCAAGGCGACAGGCAAGGTCCGGATCGACTGCGTGAGGCTCGTCGAAGTGAAAAAATGAAGCGAAAAGGCAGGCTCGGGACTTGAAAGAAAGCCCTTTCACGTGTACAGTATATCCGTTGCGGTCCGCCGCAACGGATATTTGATGTACCGTCATCACGTTTTTAGGGAAAAATCATGAAAAAGGCGCTTTTGCTTCTGTTGCTGGGGATTTCGGCTTGCCTCTGCGCCGCCCCCGTGCCGGAATTGGGCTTGAGCCCCGTCCTGCCCCGGCGCATCACCGTCGGAACGAAGCCCGTACTGGAGATGGTGAAAGAGGGCAAGGTGAACTTCGAGATCGTGGTCCCGCCCGACGCGGCCCCCTCGGTGAAGTTCGCAGGGAAGGAGGCGGCGGAACTCCTTGGCAAGGCCTTCGGCGCGAAACTCGAAGTGAAAAAAAAGGCTTCGGGCAAAGTCCCCGCATTGATCCTCGGCAGCCCCGCCTGCGCCGCCAAGCTGGGCGTGGGCGTGAAGAAACTCGACCGGGACGGCTTCGTCATCAAAAGCCTGCCCGGCGGGAAGGGTGTGCTCATCATCGGCCGGGACGACCCCAAGGCCGACGCGAAAGTACTCATGTCGGAGCACGCCACGCTCTACGGCGTCTACGACTTTCTGGAACGCTTCGCCGGGATGCGTTTCTACATGCCCGGCGACTTCGGCACCATCATCCCCAAAAGAAAGGAGTGGAGTCTGCCCGAGATCGACATCTACGACCGGCCCGACTTTTCCGAGCGGCGGTACAGCACCGCGACCAAAAACATGGGCGGACTATGGAAAAAGGAGTACAACACCCTCAACCGCCTGCGCCACCGCTACCAGACCCGGCGCATCGGCGGCCCCCACGGCCTGCGTGAAATGGGCTACGGCGTCCGCTTCGGGAAGACCCACCCCGAGTATTTCGCGCTCAAAAGCAACGGCAAGCGGGCCATCGACATGAACTTTTCCGGCACGAAAGGCTGGGACGACAGCCATTTGTGTTTTTCCAGCGGCATCGTGGACGAGATCGCCACCGACGTGATCTCCTATTTGAAAGGAGAGCCCGCCTCGGTCCGGGGCGTCATCGACCGCCGGACCCGGAAAGTGGGCTGGTTTTCGATCTTTCCGCCGGGGGGCAAGTTCTTCGCCCTCACCCCCAACGACGGGGTCCTCAAATGCACCTGCCCCAACTGCAAGCCCGCGCTGCGGCAGGGGACGCCCCAGCAGCAGACCGACCACATGTGGAGATTCTACCGGGCCGTGGCGCAGAAGGTGAAGGAGTCCGGCGTGAAAGGCTACCTCTGTCTCGGAGCCCACTACTCCTACTGGACGGAGATCCCCTCGGAGGACAATTTCCCCGACAACATCCTCCTCAGCTTCGCCACCCGGGGGCCGTGGAGCGAATTGAACGAAAAGCACCAGCTCGACGCCGTGACGAAACTCAAGACCTGGAACAGCAAGGTCAACGCCAAACTCCGGCTCTGGACCTATCCCGGCAAATACTACGGCGAATTTCCGGGGATCCCCACCGCCACGCCTCACTACGCATCGAGCTTCCTGAAACGGGTCAAGCCCTGGATCTTCGGCTGTTACTTCGAAAGCTACACCGACTACATCTTCTTCGACTATCTGGAGTTCTACGTCTACGGCAAGATCCTCTGGGATCCCGACACGGACGTTGATAAGATCATTGATGAGCACAACGCCCTCATGTACGGCCCCGCGGCCCCGCAGGTCAAGGAGTTCTTCAACTCCATCGAACGCAACTGGATGAAGATCGCCGGGCACAGCGTCAACACCCCTCTCGGCCCCAAGACCGTCTATCCTTCCGAAATGAAGGTGTGGAACACCATCTACACCGATGAAGAAGTCAAACGGATCAGCGCCCTCTTCGACGAAGGGGAGAAACGGGCCGCGAATACGCCGGAGTTCCTCAAAAAATTGAAGATCCTGCGCCGGGAAATGTGGGAACCGCTTCTGAAAGCGCGGGAAAGCTACGCATCGGTGGATAAGGCCGTTGCCCGGTGGACCGCCGTCATGGCCGAAGCCGCCCAAGCCCCCGTCATCGACGGGAAGCTCGACGATCCCGCGTGGAAGAAAGCCGAAGTCCTTACCCTCATCCCCGCCCACGGGAGACCCGCAAAAGTCCGGACCACGGTCCGGACGCTCCGCGACAAGGATTTTTACTACTTCGGGTTCGAGTGCGAAGACCCCGGCGCCCTCGAGACCGGCAACCGCCCCCACGACAGCAAGGACCTGTGGAAGGACTCGGGCGTGGAAGTCTTCCTCGCCCCCGACGGCAGCCGGAAGCGGTGCTATCAGGTCATGGTCAACGCCTCGGGCTCCACCGCCGATCTGATCAACACCGAGGGGACGCGGGACTGGAGCTGGAACAGCGGAGTGAAAGCCCGGACCGTCATCACGCCCGGCAAGGGGTGGACCGCCGAGATCAAAATCCCCCGGAGCTCCATGGTCAAGGCCTCCCCCGCCGGGATGCCCGCCAACTTCACCCGCAGGCACAATCCCCCCAAGCAGAAGCCGCAGACCTACGTCTGGGGGCCCTTCCTGAGCCGGAAGAACGACGACCTCATCCGCTTCGGGACGCTCACTTTCACGCCGCCTGCGGAAAAGAATCTGGTGAAGGACGGGGATTTCGCGGGCGAGCCCGACGCCAAGCACAGGAAACGCTTCGGCGAGTGGTACTGGAACGGGACCGGGGACTTTCCGACGACGACGGAGTATCTCGCCGCCGGAAAATACGCCGTCGTGCTGGATTCGGCCCGCTTCACAAAGAAGGAGAACGCCTGCTCGGTCCGGTACAACTTCAAGTTCAAGCCCGACACGGAGTATGAACTCAGGTTCTGCATGAAGCTCGAAAACGTCAAAAACTTCGAGCCCAAGTACAGCGGCTTCTACGTGCGCATGGACGACATGTGCCGCCATCAGAAGTTCCCCCACAAGACGGCCGCCTGTTTCACGGGCACCACGCCGTGGACCCCCGCCGTCTTCCGGTTCCGGACCGCGAAAGAGGTGGTCCCCGGCCGGAATCCCCGGTTCGCCTTCGTGCTGGGCCGGGCCTCGGGCAAGGTCTGGGTGGACCATGTCCAACTCTTCGAGATCGAACCGACGAAAGCAGTCGAAAAATAAGGAATTTCAGGACATGAAAATCGCCAAATTCGAACAGATCATCACCCCCGAAGTGGGGACGACCATCGGGGGCTACGGCCCCTTCGACGAAACGTTCCGCAAGGTGGGGGAGCTGGTGGTCAGCATGCTGGCCATGGACGACGGCAAAAACAAAGCCCTCATCCTCGGCTACGACCTCATCGGCATGGACGAGCCCCTCATCGACCGCATCCGGCGCGAAGCGGCGCAGGTTTTGGGGACGCCGGAGGACTTCGTCATCCTCAGCTGCACCCACACCCACGAAGGACCCCACACCCGGACCCTCTGCGAACACCCCGAGACCTTCAACGCCGCCTATGTCGAACAACTCATCAAATGGACCGTTGACGGCATCGGAAAGCTCAAGGGGAATTTTCAGGAGGTGGACACCTATTTCTACTCCATGAAGGTGGATGCCAACGTGAACCGCCGCTACGTGAAACGGGACAACACGGCCAAATTCTTCCCCCACTGCCGGGACATGGAGCCCTTGGCCAACGAGTTCTGCGATCAGGAGCTGGGGCTCCTGCTTTTCTTCGCCAAAGACACCCGGATGCCCGTGGAGGTGCTGGCCAACTACGCCGCCCACCCGCTGGCCGCCCACGCCCCCGGCCTCGGGAGCCACTCCCTTTCGCCGGACTACCCCGGCTATCTGCGGCAGTTCGTGAAGTACGAGTCGGGAGCCGACTGCATCTTCGTCACGGGGGCCGCGGGGGACATGTTCCCCAAGGAGTCCGAACTGGGACAGGGAGCCGCCGAGAGGATGGCGAAACAGCTCGCATCGGCCGTCATGCTGGCCCTCTGCGACGCCAAACGTCAGCCGGAGCGCTTCAAGATCGAGAACCCCGAGATCAAGGCGCTCCGCACCCGTTTCGAGGTCAACCGCCGGATGGACAATCCGCGGAAATTCGGCGGCCTCAACCCCTACTACCGGGGCAAGGACATCTTCTCGCTGCCGTTGCAGTTCCTTTCGGTGGGCGACATCTCCTTCGTGGGCGTTCCCGGCGAACTGCTGGCGGAGCTGGGGCAGGAGATCAAATGGCACTCCCCCTTCCGCAAGACATTCATCCTCTACGGCTCCACCGCCTACTTCGATTATCTGTGCCACGGCAACGCCCTCGTCTCGGGGGGCTATGAGGCGTGGAGCCAGCTCTTCGACTCCCGGGGCGGGCTGAAACTGGTCGAGGCCGCCGTGGACGGTCTTTACGAACTCAAGGGCATCGACGTCATCCCCTCCCTGCCCACGGCCGACTTCTGATTTTGTAGCAAGGTTTCTTCATCATGCACTGGTATGACTGGCTCATCGTCATCATTCCCACTTTGTTCGTCCTCGGCATGGGGATCTGGACCCGGCGTTATCTGAAAGACGTCACCACCTTCCTTTCCGCGGGCAGAGTCTGCGGGCGCTACGTGATTTCCATCGGCGACATCGCCAGCGCCCTTTCCATCATCGGGCTCCTCGGATACGTGGAGATCCATTACAAGACCGGCTTCGCCGTGGGCTTCTGGAGCTCGATCACGCTGCCCCTCGGGGTGCTGATGGGGCTTTTCGGCTACTGCACCTACCGGTTCCGGGAAACCAAGGCCCAGAGCATCGGCCAGTTCCTGGAACTGCGGTACAGCCGGAACTTCCGCATCTTCGCCGCCGCATTGCGCAGTCTGTCGGAAATGCTGGCCAACATGATCATGCCCGCTCTGGCGGCGCGATTCTTCATCTACCTGCTGGGCCTGCCGGAGACCTTTTGCGTTCTCGGCATGACCGTCGCCACTTTCGACGCCATCATGGTGCTGGTCCTCGTCATGGCCATTTCGATCATCTGTTTCGGGGGCTCCATGGCGATCATCGTCACGGACACGATCCAGGGCTTCATCTGCTATCCTCTGATGGCGCTTTTCGTCGTCTTCGTGCTGTACAAGTTCTCGTGGGGGAACGAGATCCTGCCCGTGATGGCGGGCCGGGTCCCCACCGAAAGCTTCCTCAACCCCTTCGACGCCAAGGGCCTCAA
>JAFSYV010000136.1 GCA_017443585.1 Lentisphaeria bacterium
CCGGCCGGAAGAGGTGCTGAGTTTGCCTTCCGCGTCGATCTCGATGTTGTTCCGGTAAGGGGGAATGTAGTTGTTGAATTCGTCCGCGTACGCGGTGAAGGCGTAGGCGATGGTCTTCATGTTGCTGATGCACTTGGCGGAGCGGCCCCGCTCCCGGGCCTGCTGCAATGCGGGCAGCAGCATGGCGGCGAGGATGGCGATGATGGCGATGACCACCAGCAGTTCGATGAGGGTGAATGTCTTTTTCATGCAGGAGTCTCCTTGTGAATTGACTGCGGAATTATGCATTGTCGTTTTTTTCTCGAGAAACTTCCGGAAGACCGTCGAACCGGAAGAGAAGGTAAGACCCTTCCAGTCCTCCGGCGGGCCGGGCTCCGGCCCGGCGCAGGGCGTCGATCTTGAGCGCCGCCGTCTCAGGGACGGCGCAGACCGGGGCCCCGTCGAAGAGCTTGCCGTAGTCCGCCGCCGTCCGCTTCAAAAGATCGGGCAGGTGCTCCGGATACTCCGGGTGGATGCGGAATTCGAGGATGTCTTCGCCGCAGAGCTTCAGGGCGAAGGCGTAGGCGCAGACAGCCCCCGAGGGGGTGCAGAGCACGTTGACCGCCCCCAAGCCGGAAAGTTTTTCCTGCCAGGCCGTGCGGTAATCGACCATCACGGCCGCGAGGCCGCAGCTCCGCTGGGCGAATTTCCGCCACGCCGCCGTGACGGCGAGGAATTTGTCGCATTCGAACTGGTCGCCGATGGTCCCTTCGCGGACGGTGCAAACTTCGTGGCCGGGGAACGCTTCGGCTTCCGCCTCCTGAAAAGTTCCGGTTTTCCGCAGGCACAACGGCCCCGTTTCCCCGCCATAAATGAGCTTGAAGCCGTGTTTCAGATAGGATTGAACCGCGAATTTGTTGCCGCTGGCGCAGCAGAGCTGTTGAGCGGGAGAATCGTGAAAATCCTTCATGCAGTGCCGCATCAGGACATTCATGACGCCGCAGCGGCGGAAGGCGGGTTCCGTGTAGACGTGGCCGAAGTTGCCCCGGCCCGTCCGGGTGTTGTAAGCAAACCAGAGCCGCCCGGCGAAGGTCCCTTCGACCCGCAGAACATAGTGGTGGTCGATCACTCCGGGGGCCAGATGCCCGGCGAGGGACTCCCTGAAGTAGAGCCGCCAGTAGGTCAGGTCCAGGACCGCCTTGCGCCAGGTGTCGAAGCCGAAGGAGGCGATGAAGTAACGGACGATCTCTTCGGGCACCGCCGGGTCGGGGGTGACGATCCGCAGGACTTCATACCTTCTCCCGTCGGCGAGAGCTCCTTTTTCCAGAATATCCATTTTTCGCTTCCTCCTGAAAGTCAGATCGTCGATCCCTTGTCCCCGAACCAGTTGACGCCGTCTGCGAAATCGAGGGCGTTGGCGCAGCGGATGGCGTATCCGGGGAGATCGCGCAGGACTACCGCCGCATCGGGCATCCACAGCCCGGCGCGGCAGGGGCCGTCGGGAGCGGGGACATCGATTTCGAGGCGCTGTTCCGCGCCGCCGTACCACTTGCGGATCTCGCAGTCGATTTC
>JAFSYV010000137.1 GCA_017443585.1 Lentisphaeria bacterium
GCTCCTGCCCGCGCTGCAGCAGGCGCGGGAGCGGGCCAACACCACCAAGTGCGCCAGCAATTTCGACACCTCGGGCAAATCCCTCGCGGAGTACGTGGCCGACAGCAACGACTTCATGCCCATGCTGGGCTCGCTGAACTTCATGACGAACACGACCGGCGGCGGCGGCGGCCCGTCTGTCCGAGTCAGCGTCTGCCGGCCGACGAGGAATGACCTGAATTCCTGCCCAAGCAAGGGGCTGCTGCAAAACCTGCCGTTTTGCGACGGCTCCTTTTTCGTTTTTGTATCGTAACAGCATCGGCTACCTCCCGCGCCCCATCATCGCTCAGGGGAAGCGGTCAGGAAAGGGGCATTTGTTTTTTTCGAACCCTCGGCCTATTCCCGTCGGCGGCCGAAATCCGGTCTCGTTTTGGGGCTCAGGCCGCCAGCAGCTGCCGTCACAAAGCATAGAAATCCGTTGAATTACAACTTGTTAAGTGCATAGGACCGGCGTTTCCGATTAGGCTTATATGGACACCATTTGCAGAGACCTTTTTCGAAGGCCGTTTTTTGGAACCATTCAACGGTTGTCACGAAAAAAAGCGACCTAAAGTTTTCCGTTTTTTGAGGGTAATTTTCCAAAACAGAGAACTTTTTTGCATAGGACCTGGAGACTCGAAACAATAGGACCGCACAGTCAGGGGACCGGAAAAACAGAGAATTTCGGCCAAAATCGCCGTGTGTTTTCACAACTTCCTTATCTCTAACGCTTAACAAAAATTCCCGTCATAAAGGACCTCGGTCCTAACCAAACAGAGAATTTCCGGAAAATCCATGCCAAACACACGCCGGAGACGGGAAAACGGCGGTCTCTCTCCGCTCTCCGCAAAGCGGGATACCGTGGCGTAAATCCTTGAAATTCAGCCACAAAAGACGCAGGAACAAAAAAGTCCGGTCATAGAGGACCGGACCGCAGAGAATTCAGAAAGTGGTGGAGCTGAAGGGATTCGAACCCTCGGCCTATACGATGCGAACGTATCGCTCTAGCCAACTGAGCTACAGCCCCATTTCGATTTGTTTGCCTAATATACACCGCCCGAATGCAAATTGCAAGGGGTGACGGGAACTTTTCTTGCAAAAAGTTGTCCGACCGCGGCGGGAACGGCATCTTTCACCCGGTTTTTCCGGAGCGGTATTTGCATTTATGCCCCTGTTGCGCTATATTAAGGGTGGTAAGGTATATTCGTTTCTGGAGCTCAAGTCGATGAAAGCAGCCGTCATAGATTACAATATGGGCAATCTGGGGTCCGTGGTCAAGGCACTGACTTACCTCGGAGCCGCCCCCCGCGTGGTCGGGAAACCCGCCGAACTGGAACTCTTCGACCGGATCATCCTTCCCGGCGTGGGCAACTTCGGCGACGGCATGGAACAGCTCCGCACCCTCGGCTTCGACCGGGCCTTCGTCAAAGCCCGCGAGGAAGGCAAGTTCTGCTTCGGCATCTGCCTCGGCATGCAGATGATGCTGGAGTTTTCCGAAGAGGCCCCCGGCGTCCCCGGATTGGGGATCTTCCCCGGCACCTGCCGCAAATTCGACGCGACGCCGGCGAAAGTCCCCCAGATCGGCTGGAACACCGTCCGCTTCAACCCCGACTGCCCTCTGGGCAAAGGGCTGGGCGATGAGCCCTGGTTCTACTTCGTCCACTCCTACTACGTGCCCCTCGCCCCCTTCACCGCGGGCGTCGCCTCGTACACGACGGAGTTTTCCGCCGCCATCGGTGAAAAAAACTGTTTCGCCGTCCAGTTCCACCCCGAGAAGAGCAGCGACTCCGGACTTGCCCTGCTCCGGAATTTCCTCTCGCTGCAGGAGTCCGGGCGATGAACTGGACCGAACTTTACGACCGGCTCTTTCAAGTTTACGGCGACTGCCGCTGTCCCCTCGTTCACACCTCGCCCTTCCAATTGCTGGCCGCAGTCATGCTCTCGGCCCAGTGCCGGGATGAACGGGTCAATCAGGTGACGAAGACCCTTTTCGCCGAAGCCCCCGACGCCCCCGCCATGGCGGCGCTCCCCGTGGAGCGGATCGCCGAGCTCATCAAGCCCTGCGGCCTTTACGCCGCCAAGGCGATGAATCTTTCCGCCGCCGCCAAAATGATCGTGGAAAAGTTCGGCA
>JAFSYV010000138.1 GCA_017443585.1 Lentisphaeria bacterium
CGGCGCCCCCCAGGGCCTTCATGTTGTTGAGGCACTTGGTCCCCGCGGCCCGGTCCCGCGCCTGCTGTAATGCGGGCAGGAGCATGGAGGCGAGAATGGCGATGATGGCGATGACCACCAGCAGTTCGATGAGGGTGAAGGAAAGGTGTCTTTTCATGGTGTCGGAAACTCCTTTTCAGCGTTCTTCCATGGCCCGGACGTCGGTCATGATGGAAACACTCCTGAGGTCGAGACTTTCCCGGGGGGCGATCCGGAGGACGTGCTTCCCCTTGCCCAGCTGATAGGTCCGGGCGCGGACGGCATTGTACCGGTCGGTGAAAACGGGGGCCAGACTGCAATAGGAAGGCTCCACTTCATCCATCCCCAGACGGACCGAATCGTGCTGGGCGATGGGCTCGAGGGCCCGGACCTCCAGAATGATGACCGCGCCGCCCGGTTCCTTGAGCTCGAAGGGGATCTTCCACTCCTGATCCTTGCCGTCGAAGCGGACGCCGCCGCCGGAGACCCGGCGGAAGGGCGCGCCCGGCTTGTAGCTCTTCAGCCCCTCACGCTGATTCAGGGGCGGATACTTGTAATCGGTCACGGCGGCCACGCTCACCGGGCGGGACCAGCCTTCGGGAGTCCGGAGGAAGAAGGCGCTCCGGTAGTTGATCCTGCTCTTCATCTTTTCGGGGAGGAGCTTCACCGTGAGGGTGAGGGTCTCGCCTGCCTTGAGACTGGCCCGATCCGGAGTGACGGTGTACCAGTCGGAATCCTCGCTCTTCCGCACGGTGAAGCTCACGGGAGCGGAAGCCTTGACCGTGAACTTCTGCGGAGCGGAAGCAACGCCCTGCTTCACCGTGAAGGAGGCCTTGCGTCCGTCGGCGAGGCTCAGCCCGAAGGGCCGGAAGGGCAGTTCGAGGTCCGCGGGAGCCCCCAGATCTCTGGACTTGCGGCCGTTCAGTCCCGGAACGGGCACTGCTTTGCCCCGGGCGGGGGAGTCACTCCGCAACGTGTAGATGCCCCGGGCGGGATCGGTGAATTTCGCGTCGCCGACGATGTTCTTCTTCTCGAAAGCGCTCTTGAGCAGATTGTGGTCGGTGGCGATCTTGAGGAAGGAGAAACGGTCGGGCGTGCCGGAGATCTCTTCGAGGATGTTGTTCCTTGCCACGATGCGGAAGTGCCGGCAGAGCCGGAGCTTGGCCGCCGACTGGTCCGTGGTGTTGTTGTAGAAGAAGGAGGCGGTGTAGAAGCCGCCCCAGGTGTCCGCGGTCTTGATGGCGCTGGAACGGGTCATGAACTCATTGCGCAGATCGACGATGCGGTTTTCGAAGATGTACGACGGGCCCGTCATGCACCCCTGGATGCTCACCCCCATGAAGCAGTTTTCGATGTGGTTGCGGAAGAATCTCACGTTCTGCTGGCCGCCGTCCAGCTCGGTGGCGTCATCGTTGGCGAAGGCGAGAAAGTTGCCGTAGACGTCGCAGTCCCGGTTGAGCCCGCCGTCCAGATCGAAGTTGTGGTTCCCGGCGATGGCGTCGTTCCACCATTTGAGGTCACTGCCGCAGATGTCGTTGTAGCGGATCACCGTGGAGCGGGGCTTGTCGGGGGCGATGCCCTGAGGGCCGTCCGGATGGCCGTAGTACCAGCTGTTCGAGGTGAGCAGCGGATCGTGGATGTAGCACCGTTCGATGACCTGACCGAACCCCCGGTGGAGGAAGATGGCATTCTTGTTGTGCAGATGACGGCCCAGTTTGTTGCGGAGTCTTCCCGTAGAGCCGTCGTATTTCCAGTTCTGCGGGTCGCCCCAGGCGCTTATGTCGCAGTTGAGAAGCCGCACGTATTTGCACTGGTTGAGGTGGACGGCGTTCTGATCGCCGCCCCGGACGGTCACGCCGTCGACGATCACGTACTCCGCACGGTCGATGAAGAGCGCGTATTTCTTCCCCGTGCCGTCGATGACGGTCCCGGGGGCGGCGGTGTAGCGGATCCAGCCGTCAGGTTTTCCTTTATCCTTGATGACGAGGCCGTTTTTGACCGTTTCGGGCTTCAGGACAATGGTTTTGGC
>JAFSYV010000139.1 GCA_017443585.1 Lentisphaeria bacterium
GACGCCCGCCGCGGCCCTTCAGAACTGGACCTATCTCGCGGTGTGCATCTTCATCGCGCTCCTCATCTTCTTCACCGTCCGTTTCTGGATGAAGTTCCGCAACATCATCCAGCTCTGCGACGCCGTGGGACTTGGCGTCTTCACCGCCATCGGAGCTGCAAAGGCCATGGGGTGCCACGTGAGCTTCATCGGGGTGCTCCTTTGCGGCGTCATCACCGCCATCGGCGGCGGCGTCATCCGCGACGTGCTGGTCCGGGAGATCCCTGTCGTCCTGCGCAGCGACTTCTACGCCACCGCCTCCCTGCTCGGCGGAGCGGTCTACTATCTGCTGGCCGTTTCCGAAACCCCGTGGTTCGTCAATTTCCTTATCACGTCGGCCTTCGTCTTTTCGGTGCGTTTCCTCGCCATCCACTACCATTTTTCCCTGCCCGAAGCCCATCGGCCCCACAAACATCCCCTGCCCCGCTCGAAGTAAAGGGGGAGCGGCCTTGGGCGCGTTCGCGTGCGGTGCGGCGAACGCCACCGCAGAGCCCGGCGCGCTTACACACCTCGGCCTATCCGGCCTATCGGCCTATGTCCTACAGGTCCTACAACAGCGCAGTGTCAAGGCCGACGTTCGGCCGCAAACCTGCGTTTGCGGTCGATCAGGGCCGGGAAAGAAGCAGGGCTCGGGCGTCGTCCGACCGCTTGCCCTCGTCGGCTGACATTTCGAACAGCCCCAGATCGTCTTTGCGGTCGGGCCCCTTGCTCCAGACGGCCGCGGCGTCGACCATGACCTTTCGGGCATCGGGATAATTCTTTTCCGCGTTCCACCGCTGTCGGATGTACGGGATCTGCCCCTTCCGGTAAACCAGAGGCTCGCCGAAGATGTCCCTGGGCAAATCTTTGAGGACTTCCGGATATTTTCCCGTGCGGCGCTTTTCCAGTTCCACGCCGATCAATGTTTCCATGGCGAGATAACGGGCCGAAAGCACATCGATCCGGTTGCCCGCGAGCTCGAAACTCGGCAGCAGCACGGAAGCGAGAACATTATGGAGCGACCACTTCGAACGGGGCTCCGGCCGGGGAAAGTCGGATCTTTTGTAAACTTTCGCCAGCACCTCCCGGTTGCGCGTGCAGGCGTGCCAGTACGCGGGGAGGAGCCACCGCCAGGCGTAAGCACCGGGGATGACCTGCTGCGTATTTTCGCGGCTCCCCTTGCCGCCGTGTGCGAGAAGGTGACACATATCCATCGAGAGTACCGCTTCGCCGTAGACGGTGTGAGCGTGGATCTTTTTCATCTCCTCCCGGCAAAGGGCCAGTTCCTTCCTTATTTCGCGGAGCTGCCCTTCCGTGAGCAGACCGGAACTCAGGAGACGCTCCAAGGCATCGAGGCGGCTATTTTCGGCGGCGCACAAAACCAGCGCCGCGGCAAGTCCGGGATCCCGGGCGAGATGGTCGCGGCAGAACTTCATGCGCTTGACCGCCGCAAGCGCGGCGGCGGGATCCCCGTCGGCCAGGGCGAAACGGGTCCTCCACAACTCGTAACGGCAGAAATTCCGGAGCCGCTGGAGCTCCGGCATCTCTTCCGCAAAGAGAAATCCCGGCGCAAATTTCCGGTCATAGGCGGGGAGCGGGCCCGAAAACATCTTTTCAAGTTCACGCAGTTCGGCGGACTTTTCGAACATCTTCCGGCAGGCGGCGAACTCCGCCGGAGAAAACTCCGCTTCCGGATATTCCACCCAACGCATCCGGTCTGGCGATCCATGGACGGGGAATGTTTTGTCACAGAGTCCGGCCGCCTTCCGCCAAAAGGCGGCGTCGGGCCAGCGGTCCCGGAAATAAAGTTCTTTCAGCCCCTGCGCCGTGGCCGGACGGCCGAAGAACTTTTCCAGTTCGGCCACGTGCCGCTCCGTCCGGCAGTGGGCCGAGTACGCCATCCCTAGGGTGACGAGGTAAGTCAGCAGAAACACCCCGCAGATCACCGCCGCACCCTTGCCGAAAAGAGTACGCAGGGGTTTCCCGGCAAGAGCGGCGTAGGCCTCGAAGCGGCAGGCCTGGCACAAGAGACCGAGGACGACCGCCGCCCACCCCCAAAACGGAGAAAGGCACAGACGGGGTTCGCGGGGTTCGCAGCACCACGTCATGTTCAGCATGCTGCGGACGACCCCAAAGGGCAGCAGGAGAAGAAAGGCGGCCAGAACCGTGAGGAAGAGCGCGGCGATGACAGGTCCGCCGGAGCCCCGGCTTCCCCGGAAACAACCGAAATAGAAGGCACCCGTCACGAAGAGGTGGTAAAGGAGGATCCCCAGCGCCGCGACAAGCAGAAGATCGGTCCGGCACCCGAAGGACAGGGTTCCAAACCACCACAGCATTTCGATGCTTTCAATGGTGAAAACGCCTTCCGGCACCAGAAAAAGGAGCGACGCAAGACACCACGTGCCGAGCCAGAAAAGCAGCGTCGAAAACACCGCCCCTTCGGCGGGGGAGTCCCGGTAAAACAGCCTTCTCAACAGTTTTTTCATGAGCTCCTCCTCATTTTGTCGGACCTGTCCGACTTGTCCGACCGGCTACTGCCCCGGCGGAGTGGCGGGATCCCCCTGCGCGGTCATCACGCAGGCGAAATCGAAGGTCCGCCGCGGGCCGTCAAGTTTCAGAACGGGCGGCAGTTTCCAGGAATCGGGATCCTTGTCCACGGTGAAGATGTGGACTTTCCCCGTGGGCGGCAAAACCTTTTCCGGCGCGGCGGGATCGAAGACGACGATCTTGCGGAAATACCCTGCGGGCGCATGAAACCGGAGCGCGTAGTCCGCCGTCTTGCCGTTCACGTAAACGACCGCCCCCGGGGAGGTCTGCCGGAGCAGTTCCCTCACCGCCGGGGCGAAGCCCCCGATGGGCATGAAGGCGAAGACGCAATTCAAAAGGCAGCTTATCAGCACGACGCCCCCGGCGGCCAGACTCCGCACCCCCGTGACGCCGCCCCCCAGCAGGATCAGGGCGAAAGGCGTGGTGAAGAGGATCAGCCGCCCCTTGGCGAAGGGGAATCCCGGCGCGACGGAGTAGAGATGCAATGCCGACGCCGTGAAGAGCATGACCATGAGGGCGGCGGTCCCGATGACGGCGGCGGGGAATTTCCGGTACAGAAGCACAGCCCCCCGGACCATGAGGGCGGCGGGAACGAGGAAAAGGAAGGAGATCCGCCAATTCAGGCTCCAGGGAGCGGAAAAGAAGGCGCGGAAACTTCCGCCGTACCACGCGATGTGTTCCCACGAATCGGGCGGCGGAGCGAATCCGGCCGTGTGGTGTTCGTGGACGTACATGTCGGGGGGCATGGTCGCCATGGCGTAGATCCCGGAGCAGGCCACTGCGGCGATCCACACGGCGGCGATCCCGGCGACGGCGGGGAGCGTCTTCCTGTCGAGCCGGGGAAGAAGCCCGAGGCCCAGAGCGGGCAGGACGAAGAGCATGGCGTGTGAAAAGAAGGTCCCCGCAACTCCCGCCAGGGCAAGTTTCCACCACCCCTTTTCCGGAGAGGCGCAGAACTCCGCCGCGAAAAGGAGGAGCGTCACGGTGAAGAAGAGGTCCCCCGTGTACTGCTTGAACTCGCCCGCATAGAGCCATAGCCCCGGATTCAGGGCGAAAAGGGCGGCCGCCGCCGCCGCGCCCGCAGGGGGCAGGAGCCTGACCGCAAGGCGGTGGAAATTCCACAACGCCCCCAGCGCGAAGAGGAGCACGGGGACATTCAGCGCCCAGCGGGTGAACCCGAAAAGCGCTCCTATCCCCTTGGAGATCAGGATGAAGCCCACGGGCGCCGCCTGGCAGAAGGGATTGGGCGCGCCGGGGAGAAGCAGCTCCCGGAGCGATGAGTCCCGCAGCCAGACGGCGAGAGCCAGCGTGTCATGCCAGAACTCCCGGCGGCAGTAACTGTCGATGCAGAGAAAACTCCCCGCGATCAGGGCGCAGTCGAGAAAGTTCCGGCTGAACGGAACTCCCTTGAAGCGCCGCCAAAGGAAAAAGGGGCCGAGAAAAGCGAGAAAGAGGGCGCACCGCCCGAGAAAGAGGAACTGTTCGCGAAAATAAACGGGGGCGTCCCACGTCCTCCCCGCTCCGAAGTGCCGGGCAAGGCACGGAGCAAGAAAGAGGAGCGAAACGCCCGCCGCGGCGGGCAGGAGGACTGCCGCCGCAACAAGAAGTTTCTTCAGCAAAAGGGAACGACCGCGGGAGTTTGCCCGCAGTCCTTCCCCGGCGCTTCCTGGAACCGGCTCACTCGGCATTGTAGCCGGCTTCGTCGGTGAGGAGCTGTTTGAGTTTGTTCAGGGCCTGGTTCTGGATCTGGCGCACCCGTTCGCGGGTGCGGCCGATCTGCTGGCTGACCTCTTCGAGGGTCAGGTGGCGGGAGCCCCGGAGCCCGAAACGCATCTCGAGGATGCGCCGTTCCCGGAAGTCCAGCTTGTCCAGCAGATCCAGCAGCCGGAAGACCGATTCCACGTCGCCTATGATCTGATCCGGCGTCATGGCGTTGCGGTCGGGGATGATGTCCTGGAACTGCCCTTCCTCGCCCTGCTGGATGGGATCGTGGAGCGAAATGGTTTTCAGATCCGCCAGACGCAGACCGGCCACGGTCCTCTCGCTGAACTCCAGATGATCGGCGATCTCGGAGTCGGTGGGATCCCTTCCCAGTTCCTCGGCGAGCTTCATGCGGACCGTCTTGATCTTGGAGATCTTCCCCGCGGACTGGACGGGGATCCGGATGGTCCGGCTCTGGTTGGCCAGCGCCCGGCGCATGGACTGCTTGATCCACCAGGCGGCGTAGCTGCTGAACTTCGCCCCCTTGCTGGGATCGAACTTTTCCACGGCCCGCATGAGACCGATGTTGCCTTCGGAGATCAGGTCCAGCAGCGGCAGTCCCAGCCCCTTGAAGTCGTGGGCTATCTTGACCACCAGGCGCAAATTGGCCTTGATGAGGGTGTTCCTCGCGGCTTCGTACTTCTGCCGGTCGGTGCTGTGGATGGCCTGAGCGAGCTCGGCCTCCTCGTTCTTGTTCAGCAGCGACAGCCGGGCGATCTCGGCCATGTAGACCTTCATGGTGTCGTTCTTGACGCCGCTCATGAGTCTGGAGTCGAGAGCGTTCCTGCGGGCCGAATCCTTTTCCTGCTTGGTCCGGGGCTTCATCACCGCGGCGTGGGCTGACTGACCGCTCTTTTCGCGGGCGATCTCCTCCTCCGTCTTCGGACGGGGGATGAACTTGACCGGAGGCGCGGAAACTTTTTTGATCACCAGATGCCGATGGACGGAGGGCTCGGGAGAGATGCTGAGTTCGTCATCGAAGTCCTCTTCGCCCCCTTCGTCCGCTATGCGGCCGCGGCTGCCGGTGGCGCCGACCTCGTCGGGCAGTTCGGCGACCGCCACGGGGACCGCGGGCAGCACGGGAGCCACGCCCACCTTGGCCGCGCCGGAACCGGGAGCAGTTTCCCCGCCGGACTTGCCGGCCTTTTTCTTCGCTCCGCCAGCGGCTTTAGTCTTCTTTTCAGCGGCTTCTTCAATCTCCGGAGCCGCAGAAACAGCCGGGGCTTTCGACTCGGAAACCTTGGGTGCGGTCTTTTTGGCGGAAGCCTTCGCCGGGGCCTTGGCCGGGGCCGGAGGCTCGGCCTTTTTTACGGGCTCAGCCTTCTTCGCCGGGGCCTTGGGCTCGGGTTTCGGCTCGGCCTTCTTCGCGGGCTCGGCCTTCTTTACAGGTTCTGCTTTCTTTACAGGCTCGGCTTTCTTCGCCGGAGCCTTGGGTTCAGCTTTCTTGACGGGCTCGGCCTTTTTTACAGGTTCGGCCTTCTTCGCCGGAGCCTTGGGTTCAGCTTTCTTGACAGGCTCGGCCTTTTTTACAGGTTCGGCCTTCTTCGCCGGAGCCTTGGGCTCCGCTTTCTTGGCCGGGGCTTTCGCCGGGGCTTTGGGTTCAGCTTGCTTAACAGGCTCGGCCTTTTTTACAGGTTCAGTCTTTTTTACAGGCTCGGCCTTCTTGGCAGGAGCTTTGGGTTCAGCTTTCTTAACGGGCTCAGCCTTTTTTACAGGTTCGGCTTTCTTGGCAGGAGCTTTGGGTTCAGCTTTCTTAACGGGCTCAGCCTTTTTTACAGGTTCAGTCTTTTTTACAGGTTCGGCTTTCTTTGCCGGAGCCTTAGCCGGGGCCTTGGGCTCCGCTTTCTTGACGGGCTCGGCCTTCTTGGCCGGGGCCTTGGGTTCGGGTTTGGGCTCGGCTTTCTTGACGGGAGCTTTGACCGGAGCCTTGGGCTCGGCTTTCTTGACGGGAGCTTTGGCCGGAGCCTTGGGCTCGGCCTTCCTTGCAGGCGCAGCTTTCTTTACCGGAGCTGCGGCGGCACTCTTGCCGGAAACAGCCGCCGGAGCGGCCTTGCTCACCTTTTTCGCTTCGGCCGACTTGACGGCGGCGGCCTTTTTTTTGGATTCTTTCGAGATTTCTTTCTTTTCTGCCATTGACTTGCCTCCCCTTGCGTATATATTATGTTTATGTA
This sequence comes from Lentisphaeria bacterium, assembly GCA_017443585.1. GTDB lineage: Bacteria > Verrucomicrobiota > Lentisphaeria > Victivallales > Victivallaceae > UBA1784. The sequence goes on from JAFSYV010000139.1 coordinate 6,498, forward strand.
ATGTGACACCGGAGTAAGAGGGGCCTCCCCTTTGTCGCGGTATCTTTACGGATCAGTATAACTCTTTTACAGGAAAAATCAAGGGCCTTTTTCGTGAAATGGCGTAAATTTTTGGAAAAATACTTAAAAAAGGCGGAACGGAGCCGATTTCCGGCCATGGCAGTGGCGCCGGATCTGGCCGCGCTGCCGGTTCTGCGGGCCCATCTGTGCGCAAAGACCAAAAGCGCCGTCATCTGCCCGACCGCCGCACGGGCGGACGCGCTGAACGCGGCGTTGTCGGAGTACGCCGAAATGCTGGGGCTGAAACTCGAGATCCCGAACCTGCCCGAGACCCAGCGGGGCAAACTGCGCTTTCCCGGAGCGGAAAACCGCCGGGCCCGGACCCTCGATCAGGTGCTTTCGGGGAACTACGACATCCTGACGGGCAGCGCCAACGCTTTCACCGGACCGGCCCCCCTGCCCCAGGAAAGCGCCCACGCCCGGATCGACCTGCGTCCGGGCATGTGCCTGCCGCCGGAAAAGCTGGTGGAAAAACTGCTCTTGCTGGATTACGACGATGAATACGAGACCACGGTCCCCGGCGAATTTTCCCGGCGGGGCGGCATCGTCGATCTGTACAGTCCCGCCCACGAATTTCCCTGCCGCATCGAGTATTTCGGCGACGAGATCGACACCATGCGGAGTTTCGCGCCCGACACCCAGCGGTCGACGGGCAAGATCGACTCCTACCGGCTGATCGGCCGCTCCGGCATCACGGCGGGGGGCGAGGCGGAGTCCGACGTCATCGCCTACTTCGAAGACAGGGAGCAGCTGCTGATCAACATCTTCCCGGACGACTCCAGGCAGGCCCTGCGCCGTTACGGCTCCGAAAGGGAGCTGGCCCGTTTCGACGGCTTCTCGCAGAAGTGCCGGGAAGCGGGACGGGAACGGACCTTTTTCGACATCGCCCCGGACGAGACGCCGACGGAGTTCGCCGTGCCGGATATCCTGCCCGTCTTCGAAGCCGACCCCGCGGGCGTGCGCTGCACACGGGAGCAGAGCGAACTTTTCCATTTCAACGAACTCAAGCAGAAGATCGCCCTGATCCGGGGCAGCGGCGGAAGCGTCCTCATGTGCGCCGCCGACCCGGAGGATGTGCGGAGCATGGAAGCGTGGTGCGCGGACCGGGGACTGACCGGAGCGGGCGTCGAATTCGACGCCGCGTGTTTCCGCACCGGCTTCGAGATGCCGGAGGAAAAGTTCCTCGCCGTGACCGGGAAGGAGCTTCTCGATTCGGGCTTCCAGCGGGGAAGGAGAACTCCTTCCGCCGAAGCCGGATCCGCCGAAGAGGAGATCCCCGCCCCCGCTTTCCAGCCGGAAATCAGCCTCGCCGACATCGACGAAGGGGACTTCGCCGTCCACATCGACCACGGCATCGGCATCTTCCGCGGCTTCAAGATCCTCGAAAACAGCGGCAGTTCCCGCGAGGTCATCGTCATGGAGTACAAGGACGAACAGCAGGTCTACGTGCCCCTGACCGAGGCCCACAAACTCAGCCGCTACGTGGGCTCCGTCACCCACGTCAAGCTCCACTCGCCCAACTCCTCCCGGTGGAAGAGGGAGTGCCTGAAAGCGGGGGCGGGCGTCCGCTCCTACGCCGCGGACATGCTCCGGCTCCAGGCCATGCGCCAGTCCATCGCGGGGATCCGGATGCTCCCCGACCGGGAGGAGGAAAAACTCTTTATCCGGGATTTCGCCTTTCAGGACACCCCCGACCAGAAACGGGGCACGGCGGAGATCGGCGCCGACCTGGCCGCGGCCAAACCCATGGACCGGCTGCTCTGCGGCGATGTGGGCTACGGCAAGACGGAACTGGCCATGCGGGCGGCGTTCCGGGCGGTGACGGCCGGGTATCAGGTCGCGGTCATCGCCCCCACGACGGTCCTCGCCCAGCAGCACTTTTCCAGCTTTTCGGAGCGCTTCGCCAAATATCCCTACACCATCGACCTGCTCAGCCGCTTCAGGGCCCCCGCGGAACAGGAGCGGACCATCGAAAGTCTCGCCACGGGCGGCGTGGACATCGTCATCGGCACCCATCGGCTGTGCAGCAGCCGGATCAAGTTCCGGAACCTGGGGCTGGTGATCATCGACGAAGAACAGCGCTTCGGGGTCCAGCTCAAGGAGCGTCTGCGCCGCTACCGGGCCGAAGCGGACGTGCTTTCCATGTCGGCCACGCCCATCCCCCGGACCCTCTACCTGGCCATGGCGGGAGCACGGGACCTCACCACCTTGATGACGCCGCCAAAACTGCGGCTCCCGGTCAAGACGGTCATCGCCCCCGAAGACCCGGCGCTGGTGGCCGAGGCGATCCGCTCCGAACTGGCCAGAGGGGGCCAGATCTACTACCTGCACAACCGGGTCAAGACCATTGACGCGACGCTGCAGAAGCTCCGGCTCCTGGTGCCGGACTGCCGCTTCGCCGCCGCCCACGGGCAGATGCCCGAACACCAGCTCGAAGAGGTGATGCGGGAATTCATGGAAAACCGGATCGACTGTCTGGTCTGCAGCACCATCATCGAGTCGGGCCTCGACGTGCCCAACGCCAACACCATCGTCATCGAACGGGCGGACCGTTTCGGACTGGGGGAACTCCACCAGCTCAGGGGCCGGGTGGGACGCTGGAAGAATCAGGCCTACGCCTACATGCTGATCCCCCGGAACGCCCTGCTGGGCACCGACGCCCGGAAGCGGCTGGCCGCCATCCGCCGCTGTTCCAATCTGGGCACGGGCTTCCAGCTGGCGCTTCACGATCTGGAGATCCGCGGGGCCGGGAATCTGCTGGGCGCGGAACAGTCGGGCCATCTGAACTCCATCGGCTTCGACCTCTACTGCCAGCTCCTGAAACGGGAGGTGGCCGCCTTGTCCGGGAAGAAGCTGGAACTGCTCCCCGAGGTGACCCTGGGGATCGAATTCGTAAGTTTCGCGCTGCGCACCAATGAAAAGGGCGTTCTCTGCTGCAATATTCCCCGCGAGTACATCGCCAGCGAAAGACTCCGCTTCGACGCCTACCGCAAGCTGGGGGAACTCCAGAACGAACAGGCCCTCGACGACTTCGCCGACGAGCTCCGGGACCGCTACGGGAAGCTCCCGGAAGCGACGAAAAATCTGCTGAATGTGACCCGCGTGAGGATCCTTGCGGGACTGGCCGACTACCGGCAGCTTTCCGTCATCGACGGCCGGGTCACGATGAACAATCCCGGCGGGACCATCTACCGCCTGCCCGACGGCACCGCTCCCCGCCTGGACAACCGGGACACGCCCCAGCTCAGGCTCAAACAGCTGACCGCGATCGTGCGGGTTGCCGCGGAAAGGAAGTGAGAAAGAAAATATGGAAAATTCCGAAAAATTCATCGATCTGCACACCCACAGCACAGCCTCCGACGGGACCTGCACCCCGTCGGAACTGGCGGAGCTGGCCCGGAAGGCAGGGCTCGCAGCCGTGGCCCTCACCGACCACGACACGACCGCCGGGATCCCCGAATTCCTGGAGGCGGGAAGAAGCTCGGGAGAGGTCGAAACGATCCCCGGAGTGGAGCTTTCGACCCGCTACGGGGCGCGGGAGATCCACATCGTGGGTCTTTTCATCGACCATCGGGCGGAGTCGCTCCGGAACTTCCTCGCCGGGGAACAGGCCAAGCGGGTCCGGCGCAACCGGGATATGAAGGTCAAGCTGACCCTGCTGGGCTACCCCCTCGCCGACGACGAACCCGCCTTCGTCGCCGCGGGCGGCATGGGGGCCAATCTGGGCCGTCCCCACTTCGCGCAGGCGCTGGTGGAAAAATATCCCGACCGCTTTGCCGATCTGCATGCGGTTTTCGACAAGCTGCTGGGCAACAACGGGCCCGGATACATTCCCCGGCAATACGCTTCTCCCCGCGAGGCCATCGAGGCCATCCGGAGCGCGGGCGGCACGGCGGTCTGGGCCCACCCGGTTTCACGGAACCGGAACGAACGGGCCTTCGTCCTCCGGGTCGCCCGCAAACTGGCGGCGCTGGGACTGGGCGGCATCGAAGGCTACTACTCCCTCTTCGGCCCCCCGGAAACGCAGATGATCACCGAGATCGCCGCCTCCCTGGGGCTGGCCGTCTCGGGCGGCAGCGACTTTCACGGCGGGCATACCCCCGAGATCGGCCTGGGCACCGGCATGGGGAAACTCCGGGTCCCCGCCCGGCTCCTCGACGCCCTGCGGGCGGCGAGGGCATGACGCGCCTTATTGCCGTCCGGGATCGGAAGATGCCTTGAAAAACCCCTGAAGTACGTGTATATTATGCTTAAAACACGTATTTTTCTGGGATTTCTCGACTATGGACAAACTGTATCTGGGTATCGATATCGGCTCGACCACCTTCAAGGCGGTCCTGCTGAATGAACGGGGAAAGGTCCGGCAGACTTTCTATCAGCGCACCCGCCCGTCCGACACGGGCAGGGTCCGCTGCTCCGGAGTCTGTTCCAAATGCGGCGCCTGCAACTTCGGCCAGCTGCGGCAGACGGTGGACAAATTCCTCCAGGACGCGGGCGTCCCCGACCTGAAGTACATCACCTGCACGGTGGTCACCGGCAGCCAGATCGTCGAGGATACCGCGGACTTCATCCCCTACGACTTCAAGATCAGCGAAGTCACCGCCCACGTGGCGGGGGCGCGCCACTACCACCCCGACTGCAAGGCCATCCTCGACGTGGGCGGGCAGGACAGCAAGGCCATGGTGTTCAACGAGCACATGAACATGTGGAACTACAAGATGAGCGGCATCTGCGCCGCCGGCACGGGGGCTTTTCTCGACAGCGTGGCGGCGAAGCTGGACGTGCCCATCGAAGAGATGGCCGACCGGGTCAACTACGACAGCAATCTGGAATTTTCCTCGGTCTGCGCGGTGCTTTCGGCCACCAGCATCAACAAGTTCAAGAACCGCTTCCCCCTGGGGGACATCATCGGCGGCGCCTGCAGGGCGCAGGCCCGGACCATCATGTCCGGCGTGGGGGAACTCTTCCTCGGCTACAGGGGGGACATCGTTTTTCAGGGCGGCGTGGCCTACAACCGGGCCGTGGCCTACTACCTGCGCGAGATCACCGGGAACAACATCGTCATTCCCGAATTCCACAGCGTCATGGGAGCCCTCGGCGCGGCCTGCCTCGCGCGGGAGTTTTCCCACCTCAAAGGCAAGCTGGAGCCCCGGAAACTGCAGATCCCCGAAGTCCGGCACGAGTCCGTCGCCCTGCGCGCGGCGGCCAACAAGAAGACCCTTTTCGACCGCTCCGGCGCGCCCGTGGTCTGGCGGAACCTCTTCTTCCCGCCCGAAGTGCTCAACGCCCTGGGCGTCAACTCACTGACCCTCGAGACCTACGCGGCCCTCTTCGCCCGGAACCAGCGCCGGATCAAGCGCTGTTTCGACAAGGCGGCCTGCAAGGGTTTTTCCGGAGAGACCTGCTCCTTCCTGCGGGTCCTCGAAGGGAGCAAACTGCCCGTGCCCGCGGCGGTGATCTCCACCTCCCAGCCTTGCCAGCAGGGGGAACGGATCTTCCGGGATCTGGCGAGAGACTACAACGTGGACGACCGGCTCTTCTCGCTCCACACCCCGGCCAACGGCGGGCTTTCGCCCTCCAATATCGAACACCTGGCCGATGAGCTGGAGCGTTCCGTGGCCATGCTCGAAAAGGCCACAGGATGCACCATGACCAAAGAGAATCTCAAAACGTCCTGCGAACTTTCCAACGCGGCCCGGGAGTATTCCCTCAAAGTCAACGAACTCCGCCATGCTTCCCCGCCCCTCATCCGGGGGACCAAGGCCATCTATTTCGCCTCGATCTTCAGCCAGCTCTGGGGCCGCCCCGAAATGGTGGAGATCCAGAAGGCGCTTTACGCCGAACTCCTCGAAGCGAAGGAGAAACTGGATCCCGCCGTCAAGCTGGAGGACACCCACCGGCTCATGTGGCTCCACCTGCCGCCCTTCTACGACACAGCCCTGCTGGATTACCTCGAAGTCAAGTGCAACGCCCCCATCCTCTTCGAAGAGGTGAACTTCGTCGGCTGGAAGCCCCTCGATCCCGCCGATCCCTACCGCTCCCTGGCCAGAAAGATCCTGACCCAGGGCTTCATGGATCCTGAGCTCCGGGTCAAGGAGATCATCGAGGTGGGCAAGAAGATGCACTTCAACGGCTGCATCCTCTACAATCACGGCTTCGGCCGCTGTTCCATGTCCGACAGCTCCTTCATCAAGCACCTGCGGCAGGAGCTGACCCGTGCCGCCGTCCCGCTGCTGGTTCTGGACGGCGACTGTGTGGACACCACCATCGACCCGTGCAGCACCGAAACCAAGATCTCGGCTTACGTCGAAGCCCTCAATCTGAAAAAATACGGCAACATCTTCGGCCGTTTGAAAGGAGAATGATCATGTTCCGCAAGGCAGCACAATACCGCACCGAACTGCGTGAAAAGATGCGCGGCGGCAGCGGCACCGTCAAGATCGAACACTTCTGGGAGCCCAAGACCGAAATGCGCGGCGCCAACCGCATGGCCGCCCGGCTCACCCTGCCCCCCGGAGCTTCCATCGGCTTCCACAGGCACGAAAACGAAGAGGAGATCTTCGTCATCGTCAAGGGACAGGCCGAGGCCGACGACAACGGGACCAAGGTCCTCCTCGGCCCCGGCGACACGCTCCTCACCGGGAACGGCGCGGGACACGGCATACGCAACACCGGCGACGGTGATCTCGAGATCGTCGCCGTCATCGCCACCTATTGAAGAAATCATGATGCAAGAAAAATACCTGCTCTCTCTGGCGGAGCGTTTCGGCACTCCGCTTTTCGTCTACGACGGCGACGTGATGCTCGAACGGTGCAGCGATCTCCGGCGCTTCATCACCCATCCCCGGCTTCAGCTCCACTACGCCCTGAAGGCCAACTTCAACCCCGCCTTGCTGACGCTGTTGAAGGAGGCCGGCTGCGGCATCGACGCCGTCAGTCCCGGCGAGGTGGAATACGCCCTGAAGCTGGGCTTCGCCCGCGAAAAGATCATCTACACGGCCAACAACATGACCGACACGGAATTCGAAAAGGTCTTCTCCTCCGGCGTCGTCATGAACATCGGGGAGCTTTCCCGGCTCCGCAAGGCGGGCGCCGCCCACCCCGGAATGACCGTGTGTCTGCGTTTCAACCCGGACGTGGTCGACGGCGACAACGCCAAGACCATGACGGGGGGCGAACTCACCAAGTTCGGGATCCTGCTGGAAGACATCGATGAAGTCCTTTCCATCGTCCGGCGGTACGGTCTCAAGGTGACGGGACTTCACGAACACACGGGCAGCGGCATCCAGAAGCCCGAATCCTTCCACGCCGCCATGAAGGCGCTGATGAGCGTGGCCACCCGGAGCAACTTCCCCGATCTGGAATTCCTGGACTTCGGCGGCGGCTTCAAGGTCCCCTACAAGCCCGACGAGAAGCGCATCGACTACGTGACGCTGGGCGCGGGGATCGCCGACCGGTTCCGGGCTTTCGAAAAGGAATACAGCCGGGAGCTCGCCATCAAGTTCGAACCGGGAAAATTCCTTTCCGCCGAGTGCGGGGTGCTCCTCACCAGGGTCAACACCCTCAAGCGCAACCGCAAACGCTTCATCGCGGGGACCGATTCGGGATTTCCCCAGCTTATCCGCCCCTTGCTTTACGGAGCCTATCACCAGATCTTCAACCTGAGCAATCCCGAAGGGAAAGAGGAAGTTTACGACGTCTGCGGCAACATCTGCGAAACGGGGGACCGCTTCGCCGAACAGCGCCCCCTGCCCGAGATCCGCGAAGGGGACCTGCTGGCCATCGCCAACGCGGGAGCCTACTGCTACTCCATGGGCGGCATCTACAACATGCGCGCCATGCCCGCCGAAGCTGTGGTGAAAGGCGGCAGGCTCATTTCGTTCCGCCGCCGCGAAAGCGACAGCGAACTCATCGGCAACATTCTGGATCACACCGAATCATGCGATACGGCGCTCTGAATCCTCTTCCCGACGGCGTCCAGCTGGCGGTCGCGGACGAGGAAAAGATCCTCCTCCGGGCCTTCGCCCCCATGCGGGCACGGGAGGCTTCCGGATTGCCCCGATTCGTGGAAAGGGAGCTCGATTCCATCGGTCTCGCCATCGGCGACATCTCCTTCTGGAGCACCGGCTCGGGGCCGGGAGGCTTCACCGCGTTGCGCATGACGGCGGCCCTGGTCGCCGCCTGGGCCCTCGGCCGCGAAGAGATCAAGTTCCGCTGTGTCCCTTCGGCCATCGCGCTGGCGGGGAACCTGCCCGGCAGCGACGGCGAGGAGCTCGACTGCCTTTTCGACGGCCGCAACAACGAGATACTTCTGTACGGACTGGTCTTCCGGCAGGGGGAGTGGCGCCCCCGGAACTATACAAGTGTGATGAACGGCGCCTCCTGGGCCCGTTACGCGGCAGCGCCCCGGCGCTGTGCGGTTTCCGAATCCGAAGCCGAAGCGGTGAAGCGCATCACCGGGGAAACGCCGCTGGAAAAATGTTCCCCCGACTGCGTGAATCTGATCCGCACGACGGTCTTTCCCTACGACACCAAGGCGGATGATCTGGTCTATATCCGCGAAGCAGTGGAGCTCAAGGCATGAACGACGACTCGACCGTCCCCGTCCCCGAAACGCCCCGGCAGCGCAAAAAACTCCTCCTGCTCATCGCGGGAGGAGCCGTCCTGGCGGTCCTGCTCATCGCCGCCGTCCTTGCGGCACTGCTTCTGAGTCCCTGGGAGGATATCCCCAAAGTCACGCCTCGAACCGAAGATTTTGTCCTGCAAGGCAAACTCATCCGGCGTTTTTACAGGGAACTTTCCAACCGGAAGGAGCTGCCCGAGCGGTCCGTCCTGAAACTGACGCCCGCCGAGGTGAACTCCATTTTCCGGATCGCCGCCAATTATCAGGGAAAAGATCTGCCCTATCCGGTACGTTACTACCGCCCCGCCTTCAGCGACAAGGGCGTCTTCGCGTTCACCATGCCGTTGCGGACCTGGGCGGGGACCATCTACCTGAAAGCGGCCTTCTCCATCGCCAAGGGGCCCGAAGGACTCAAGATCACGCCCGCTTCGCTCAAAGTCGGCCGGATTTCCCTTCCCTGCAGCGGTGACGGGATCGCGGCCGGGATCATCGACGCCGAGATGACCGAAGCCAACCAGAACCCGATCTACGAACTTTTCGATCAGGCCGTCGAAAGCATCTCCTTCGACGGCAAGCATCTGGTCATCGTCTACCGTCCCCGCAAAATCCCCCTCCCCACGCTGTTTTTTCAGTGACCGCGCCGAACGTCGGCTTCGACTCTACGCGGCACCTGACGCTGCGCTCTCGAGGTGCCGCGGACCGCAAACGCCGGTTTGCGGTAGTGAATGGGCCGCAGGCTGGCCCATTACCCCGCTGTAATCAAGGAATGAGGCCAATCGCCGATGGCGTCTGTTTGTAAAAAAAGCGGCAGGGAATTCCCTGCCGCCGCGTTTCGACCCGAAGCTGTTTTACAGATCTTTGGCCTTGAAGTTGTCGTCGTAGATCTTCGTGACCTTGAGGGAGGTCGCCTTCAGACTGGCTCCGGCGATGGATTCCGCCCGGCCGTCGGCGTAGGCCACGGTGGTGTTGCCCCGGTGGACGGTGGCAATACGGGTGTCGTTGGCGCCCTCGGACTGGGCATGGTTGAACTTCGGCTTGCCGCCGTTGGGATTGAATGTCCAGAACGCCGCGTCCTGATCGTTGTTGTCGACGAGGAAGGAGTCGCCCAGCAGGATCAGGTCGCTGGGGCTTTTCATCTTCTCGAGGACGTACGCGACGGACTTGCCGGTGGCATCCCGGTCGCCGTCCTTGGCGACGAAACGGCCGACGTCGGACTTGTGGTCTTCATACCAGCCGCCCGCCGTCTTGGTGCCGAAGTCCACGTCAACCATCCCGAAAGCATTGGTGGCCGCATCCGCATCAGGACCTTTGCCGGTGACCGGGTCGATCTTGGTGAGTTCCTTTTTGTTCAAGGTGTTGCAGAAAAGGACCTTCTTCGAGACCAGCTCCTTGCCGTAGGATCCCTCTCCGGCGCCGGCGAGGATCCACGAGTAGGGCCGCATGGTGCCGCCCACGTTGATCATGTAGGGGATCATGCTGGCATGATCGTTGCCGTACATGCGGAGCACCGTCATGACCTGCTTCTTGTTGTTGACGCACTCGGTGGCCCGGGCGGTGGCCTGAGCGTGTCCGAGAGCGGGCATGATCAGTCCGGCCAGAATGGCGATGATGGCGATGACCACCAGCAGCTCGATAAGCGTAAAGTCCTTCTTCATATTCACCTTTCCTTATTGTTTGAGGTTGCATCGTTGCCTGCAAAAAACCTTCTGTGTAAAATATACGCTTCATGCGGGAAAATTGCAAGTAAAAATCGCCCCGCGGAAAAGAAATTTTCGAAAATTTCCTTCCCGGCGCTTGACGCGTTCGTTTTTCGGTGCTATATTAACGGCAAAGTAAGCCGTGACGGGACGCGGATGATCCGCCCCCCGCCTTTCATCAACCCAAACAGGAGCCTCGAACAATTATATGAGCACCAGCGACGACCCTGGACCGCGATGGCGGCCGGATGAGGGGAAACGGCTCCTGAGAGGAATCTGAACTTTCCGTCTCCGCAGGAACTCCTTTCCCGTTCTCCCGGCTGCGCCGTAAAATTTTTTCGGGAACATCAAGGAGTTTACCATGTTGAGATGTTACGACCTGGCGGATGGCCGGGTGCAGTCGTGTCCGGAAGGCCAGACGGGCATGATCCAGATCTACAGCGCACCCACATCCGAGGAAAAGGATTACCTGACCGGCAGCTGCGGCATCGACCCCCATACCCTCGAATCGGCCCTCGACGAAGACGAAGTCAGCCGTGTGGAGTATGACGAGAACTATACCGCCGTCATCATGAAACGCCCCCGGAATTTCCGCCTCGAACGCAGACTTTCGTTCAAGGTGTCCACCGTGGGCGCGTTCCTCTTTTCGGACCGCATCATCGTGCTGCAGGACAATCCCATGCCCCTCTTCGAGCACGGCCGCATGCCCCTGCGCGGCAACACGGTGCAGGGGATCCTGCTGCGGCTGCTGCACCACGCCACCCAGCACTTTCTGCAGCACTTGCGCATCATCCGGAACATTTCGGAAGAGATCGAAAACAAGATCGAGTACACCGTCACCAACAAATCGCTGATGAACGTCTTCGCGCTGCGCAAAAGTCTCATCTACTACGAATCGGCCACCAACGCCAATCTGCTGCTGCTCCGGCGGCTGAAGAACGACGCGAAACGCATCGGCTTCTCGGAAAACGAATGGGACTTCCTCGAAGACGTCATCACCGAAAACGAACAGTGCGACAACCTGGCCAACATCTACGCCAACATTCTTGAAGGCATGTCCAACGCCCGCACCGCCGTCTCCAGCAACAATCTGGCCGTGATCATGAAGTATCTGGCCATCGTCAGCGTGGTGTTCATGCCGCTCACGGTCATCACCGGCATCGGCGGCATGTCGGAGTTCACCGAGATGACCAAAGGCATCTGGTGGCCCCACTCCTACGGGGCCCTCACCGTGGGCATGATCGCCATCGGCCTCATCACCTATCTGGTCATCAACAAGATGAGCACCAACGCGGGCGTCCGGAACCGCAAAGTCGGAAAGAAGAGGTAGAGAGCCATGCCCAAAAAGAAAAAGAAAACGGCTCCGGCCCCGGCTCCGGCCACCGCCACCCGCGGCCCCCTTGCCCCTTATCTGATGAGGTTTTCCCGCTTCGACTGGGCGGCGCTGCTGCTGGCGGGCGTCATCGTCCTCGTTTCGCTGCTGGCGGCGAACCATCCCTACAGCCTCTCCCAATGCGACCCCTACGGCTTTCTGCTCTGGTTCCTGCTGGTGCTGGGCCATCTGCCCATGGAGTTCGCGGAGTTCGCGGCCAAACTCACGGGAGCCGATGCCAACGCCATCGAAACCTTCATGGAAAACCGGGAGGCGCTGCTCCTCGGCGCATGCAATCTCCTCATGCTGGGAATCTCGTGGGCGGTGCTGCGCTTCTGGGTGCTGAAGCGCTGGGGCGCGGAACCGCTCCGCATCGCCGCGATCTTCTATCACCTGCTCTTCTTCTGGGGCGTCATCCAGCTGCTCTGCTTTTTCGCGGTGAAGAACTGGAGCGACGGCAAAGTCAACCCGCTCCACCGGACTTTGAAAAAGCCGCCGATCGAAAACGTGCGAAAATAAAAAGTTTTTCCTCCCGAAAAAAAAGGACTGACGCGCCCCTCGGGTCTTGCGTCAGTCCCTGCGTTTTTCAAACGGCTCGAAAGACGATCACTTGATCTCCAGTTTCACGTTCTTGATCTGGGTCGTTTCCTTGTATTTGCCCCAGCTGACCAGCATGATCACGCGGGCCTTGACGGCGCCGGGGGCCCAGGCGTGGCCGTACATACCGAACTTCGTCCGGCCTTTGGCCTTGCCCTTGAGCTTGGTGAAGTCGTCCGCTTTGGTCTTGCAGTTGCCTCCGGTGTACATGTAGCCGCCCTGGGTGTGGAGCCGGACGGAGGTCCCGGCGGGAACGGCAGCCTTGGCCGGAACTTTCAGCGTGACTTCCACGTTCTCGCCGTTCTTCTGCATCCCGGTGACATCGCCGATGAAATTGTAGTTGGGCAGATCGGAAAGATCGCTTTTCACGTCACGGACCACGGAGAACCAGGGACCGTTGGTCCACTTCGGATGAGCCTTCACAAGGAGGGTCTTGTCTCCGACCTTCACCTCGCGGGCAAGGGTCGTTTCCGTGCCGGAACAGGCGTTGACGGCATAGGCGGGGATCTGGCGTCCGTTCTTGTCGAAGATGATGAAGCCGAGATAGAAAGGTCCCGGCTCGGCGGAAACGAGCTTGGCCTGAGCCTCCACTTCGTAAACCTTGTTCACGTCCACCGGGAATTCTTTGGTCGAAGTCAGCATGACGGAGCCCTTGACTTCCATGATGTCCTGTTTTTCGCCGACCCACTTGACGGAACCTCCGGAAGCCTTCCAGTCCGCGGGCTTGTCGAGCACGAAGGTCTCGGCGCAAAGTCCCGCTCCGCCCAAGAGGGCCGCGGCCAGAAGAACGGCATTGAGTTTTTTCATGATGATCCTCCTTGTAAGTTTGGGGTTAAGGGTTGCTTTCCGTCAATATAACCCCGTTTCCCGGATTTGTCAAGAGTTTTCGGAAAATAATTGAAAAACCCCCCCTCGCGTGCTATATTAGAATCAAGCATAGTACATGTTCAACCCAGCAAATCAAGGAGTCCTGTCATGGAGGGATCTTTCGATTACCTGAAGACGCTGCCGGATGAGCCCGGAAATCTAATCCGCGGGCTGCAGCTCATCCAGTCGCGGGAAGGCTACGTTTCGGACGACGCCGTCCGCGCGGCGGGCGCTTATTTTCACCGCACCCCGGTGGAGGTCGAGGGCGTTCTCACCTTTTACACGCAGTTCAAGCGGGTGAAGCCGGGGCGGTTCAAGATCGCCGTCTGCGACGGCACCGCCTGCCACATCAAGGGCTCGCCCCTCATTCAGGAATGGGTCCGTCAGGCCATCGGCATCGGCCCCGGCGAAACCGACGCCGAAGGGCGCTTTTCGGTGGAATCAGTAGCCTGTCTGGGCTGCTGCAGTCTGGCTCCCGTCATGAGCATCAACGGCCGGGTCTACGGCAAACTGGACCGCCGGGAACTGAACCGCATCCTCAAGGAGTACAAGGAGAAATGAATCCCCGCATCCAATTTTTCCGGATCGGCGTGGCCAGCTGCGGCGTGGCTGCCGGAGCCGAAGAGGTCCGCAGCCGGCTCGAAGCGGCGGCGTCCGTTCCCGTCATCGGCGTGGGCTGCATCGGCCACTGCTACGCCGAACCCCTGGTCGAAGCGGTCCTCGACGACGGGAGTTCCGTCTTCTACGCCAATGTAAAGTCCGACGAGAAGCAGATCGCCAACCTGCTGGAGCTGGGCGATGAACACCGTTTTTCCATCCCCGAAGCCCGCAAATCGAAGGAGCTGATCAAGGTCCTCGCCCTGGCGGGGAAGGTCGATCCGGTGGATTTCGACGACTACGTGCGCCACGGCGGCTACGAGGGGCTGAAGAACGCCCTCGCCATGAAGCCCGAAGAGGTGGTCGGAGAAGTCAAGATCTCCGGTCTCCGGGGCCGGGGCGGCGGCGGATTCCCCACCGGGAACAAGTGGGGCTTCCTCGCGGCTAAAAAAGTTCCCGAAAAGGTGATCGTCTGCAACGCGGACGAGGGCGATCCGGGGGCCTTCATGGACCGGGCGCTGATGGAAAGCGTTCCCCACCAGGTCCTTGAGGGCATGCTCATCGCCGCCTGGGCCACGGGCGCGACCAAACTTTTCATCTACTGCCGGGCGGAGTATCCCATGGCCATCAAGCACGTTTCCGCGGCCATCGAACAGATCTATGCCCACAAGCTCAACGTCTTCCCCGACCGGACCGTCGAGATCATCATCAAGGCCGGCGCGGGAGCTTTCGTCTGCGGCGAGGAAACCGCGCTCATCGCTTCGCTGGAGGGTCTCCGGGGCCAGCCCCGGTTCCGGCCCCCCTTCCCCACCGACAGCGGCTACAAGGGTCTCCCCACCATGATCAACAACGTGGAGACCTTCGGCAACGTGCCCCTCATCCTGCGTGAAGGCGGGGCCGCCTTCGCCTCGGTGGGCACCGAAGGGAGCAAGGGGACCAAGATCTTCGCCCTGGCGGGCGACCTGAAATATCCGGGTCTGGCCGAAGTCCCCATGGGGACCACCCTCAGGGAGATCGTCTTCGACATCGGCGGCGCCGATCCGGCCAAGGTCAAGGCGGTGCAGACGGGTGGTCCTTCCGGCGGCTGCATCCCCACCGAACTCTTCGACACCCCCGTGGACTACGATTCGCTCCGGACCCTCGGCGCCA
>JAFSYV010000140.1 GCA_017443585.1 Lentisphaeria bacterium
CCCGGCTGCGGGATCTGGATCTCAGCGCCGAGGAGGCCGCCGTCCGGCTGCGGGACCTGGTGCAGCGGATGTTCAACGTCTTCACCGTGGTCGACCTGATGCACCTGCGCCGCGGCGGGAGACTGTCCAATGTGGCCGCCATCGTGGGCATGGTCCTGAACATCAAGCCCCTGCTCAAGGGCAACGAGGAGGGCAAGATCGTCTCCTTCGCCAAGGTCCGGGGCCGCAAAAAGTCCATCGAGGAGCTGGCCGCCCGCTATGACAAGCTGGTGGTGGACCCGGAAAAGCAGATCGTGGGCATTGCCGAAGCCGGCTGCAAGCAGGACGCCGCGTATCTGGCCAGTCTCCTGAACAAGAACCATCCTCCCAAGGAGATCCTCACCGTGGAGTACGAGCCCGTCACCGGCTCCCACGTGGGTCCCGGCGCTCTGGCCCTCTTCTTCGCCAGCCACGACCAGGTCCGCAGCGAGAACTGATATCACTCCCCATTTTCCCTAACTTCCGCGCAGGGCGGCCGACTCATCGTCGACCGCCCTGCCTTTATTATTTCTCCGTCCGCTCCGGCGCAGGGCGGGATGCCCTCGTCCTGCCGCTCCGTCCTGTCATTGCGAACCAGTGACCGACGTCACCGGTGTGTCGATCCGTCTCCCCTCTTCCCCGCCGCTCCGTCCCCGCGTAGGGGCGATTCACGAATCGCCCCTTATCCATTCCTGCCGTAGGGACGAGCATCGCGCGTCCGCCCTTGCCTCCCCCTCTGGGGGAGGTGATTCCGGGCTGCCTTCAGCCCGGAACCGGAAGGGGTGTCATGATTCCGCGAACGAGCCGCCGGAGTCGAAGAACCTCATTCCCTGCCGCAGGGATGCTCCCCGACGCGCCCGCCTCCCCCTCGCACAAAAAGAATCTTCGTTTTCGCGCAAGAAAGGGCTTGACAAAGGTGAAAAACGGGTGTATTCTATCCAAGCTGATGGACGATTGGCGCAGCTGGTAGCGCATCCGATTGACTTGCGGGAGGTCAAAAGTTCGAGTCTTGTATCGTCCACCATAGAAACCTGAACGAAAAGTTCAGGTTTCTTTCTTTTTCTCCTATTTTTCGCCGCTTTTACCTCTCAAAAGTTCAGCGCTCTGATTGCGTTTTCGAGGCGTACCCCTACGGATTTTTTAATCTCTCATTTTTGTGATCTTTTTGGGCATTTTCGGCTTTTCGTACTTTTCGCCTTTTATGATATAAGATTTTGGCTTGTATCGTGCGTTATAGAGGTTTCTGTTTAGGTTTTAGCGACTTCAATATGACGGTATAACTACTTTGTATTGACTTCTTATAGGTCGCGGGAAAGTCAAACTGCTTGGGCGGACAACAGGACGGCTCTTTTGCCCTGACAACGAAACGGACACCGAGACAAACGAAGGGAGCGTTCTGCATGAAAATTCTTTTGATCCGGCACGGCGATCCGGATTACACCATGGACGGCCTGACGGAAACGGGGCGGCGGGAGGCGGCGCTTCTGGCGGAGCGGATCGCCGCCATGGACGTGACGGAATACTTCGTCTCCACCATGGGCAGAGCCCTGGACACGGCCCGGCCCACCCTGGAAAAGGCGGGGCGGGAGGCCTTGGCCTGCGACTGGCTGCAGGAGTTCGGCATCCCGGTCCATCGGCCCGACAAGGGTGGGGAGCTCAGCGCGGTCCCCTGGGACTGGCTGCCGCAGGACTGGTCCGCAGACCCCATCCTGCTGGATCGGGAGCGCTGGCACGAGCACCCGGTTTTCGCCGAGATGGATCTGAAAAGCGCCTACGACCGGGTGATCGAGGCATTTGAGCGGGTCCTGGCCCGTTACGGCTATGTCCGCCAGGGTCTGTGTTACCGGGTTGAGCGCGGAAGCAGCGACACGCTGGTCTTCTTCTGTCACTTTGGCCTGGCCTGCGTGCTGATGAGCCGGCTCATGAACGTGTCGCCCATGGTCCTGTGGCACGGCCTGGCCATGGCTCCCAGTTCCGTGACCACCATCTACTCCGAGGAGCGGCGGCCGGGGATCGCTTCCTTCCGGGCTTCCGCCGTGGGCGACGTCTCACATCTGCTTGGCCGGGGCGTAGAGCCCTCCTTCGCGGCCCGCTTCTGCGAGGTCTACGGCAACGGCGACCGGGTGGACTGAAGGGCTCCCCCCCCCCCCGCAGGCACGAGAGGAAACGGGAACGAAAAAACGTGCCGTCCGTCGGCGGCCCGCTCAAATGCGGACAAGGCGCATCCATGACCGCCCGCGGGAAACCCGCGGGCGGTCATCGTTTGCGCAACAGTTGTTGTCATCAGGGGCAAGAACGGTATCGTGGAACGGACACAGAGGATAGTCGTGCTTCCCCATGTTTCTATTGGATTGATAATGGCACGGGGCTTGTGTTACACTTTTTCCAGCCTTCACGAGAAAACGATACAGAACAGGAGATGGCACTATGAAAAAGAGACTGGTTAAGCTCGTTTGTCTGGTTTTGTCGGTCCTCACCGTCGTTGGCGTAATCGCCTTTTCCGGGAGCAGCCCGGCGGCCGTGGCGGAAGAGAGCCCTGCCGGGGGGAAGAAAATCTATTTTGCGGCGCCGCTTTTCAACGAAGCGGAAAAAGAGTATAACCTCAAA
>JAFSYV010000141.1 GCA_017443585.1 Lentisphaeria bacterium
GCGGACGCGGCGGTTTCCGCGGCGGTCCCGGCGGCGGCATGGGCGGCATGGGCTTCGGCGGCATGATGTTCAGCCGCACACTCCGCGAGGGCGAGATCCAGGCCAAGTTCCCCAAGGAATACGAGGCCGCGGCCAAACAGATGATCGAGGCCGAAGCGAAACTCCGCGAACTGGCCAGGAAGGCCAAGGTCGAACTGCCCGCCGACATCAACAGCTCCTACCGTGAACTGCGTCTGAAGGATCCCGCCGGATTCGCCGAGATCGAGAAGCTGCTCAAGTCCCAGGACCGGGATGAGCGGCGTCAGGGAATGGAAAAAATGCGCGCCCTGGCCGAAAAGAACGGCATCAAGCTGGCCGGCCCCATGGGCGGCGGCATGATGTTCCGTCGGCCCGGCGGCGAAGGCCGTGACGGCGGTTCCCGCGGCGGCGAAGGCGGTCCCCGGATGCGGGACAACAACCCCGCCAGGATCCGCCTCATCCGGGAAAAATTCCCCGAAGAGTTCAAGAAGGTCAACGAGCTTCGTCAGGCCGGGAAAAGGCAGGAAGCCGATGAGCTTCTGCGCGACCTGATGCGCCGGGTCTCCAACCAGCGGCCTCCCCGCGACTGACGCCGGCTCCGGGAGAGGACGGGAATGGGATTCCTTGGCAAAAGCAAATTCGCAGTCCTGAGCTGCTCCCCGGAAATCTTCCGGGGAGCGGTTTTCGGTCGCCGCAACTCCCGGTGGACACTCCTCCGCAGCGGCGAGAACGGCGCCTCGGGCGAGCTGCCCGGCGACCGGCTCAGGGCGCTGCTCCGGGAAATCGGCTGTTCTTCCGGCGACACCCTGCTTTACCTCACGGGTGATCTGGCCGGAAGCAGCTTTTTCGTCTGGGATTCCGTGGAAATGCCCTGGCGGGAACAGCGGGGCGCCGTCGAAATGGAACTGCCGGGCGCCGTCCCGGTGCCCATGGAGGATCCTCTCTTCCAGTTCGTGGAGTTCCCTCCCGACGAGGAGGGGAACGTCAAGGTGTGCGTGTACGCCTTTCCCGCCTCGTCCCTGGATCAGATCTGCGCCATGCTCAACCGGGCCAACAGCAAGGCCGACGAATTCGTTTCTCCCCTCCTGGGCCTGATGCCCGGCGACCCGCCCGTCCGCTTCGAGACCATCAATCCGGGCTTCTTCTTCTCGGAAGGCTGCTGGAAACGCGCCGCCGGAAGGGACAAGGTTTTGGCCGAAGCCGATGAAAAGTGGGCGGAGATCATGAACGGGCTGTTCGTCCTGCCCGAAAATTTTCCCGTGGCCCGTTTCCTCGATATCCTTCTCGTGGCCCGGCTGGAGTGCTCCGGGACGGCCGTCAAGGAACGGCCCTCCCTGCGCGTCCTGCCCGATCCGGCCCGGCCCCTGCGCTACCGGACCCATATCCAGCTCGGGGCGGTGCTGCTCGTGCTGCTCATCCTCAACCTGCTGTGGAGTTTCTACCTCAACTACGGCGGCGAGTACCGGGAAGCCCGGCAGCTGGCCTCCGAGATCGAGTCCTGCCGCCGCAAGATCAACTCCATCCAGTCCCGGCTCAAGCGCAACCAGAAGGCCATCCGGGACATGACGAGGGTGGTGGAGATCGTTCCCGGCGAAAGCGACGTCATCGGCAAGCTGGCCGCCTTTTCGCGCCTTCTGCCCGAGAACGTGCTGGTTTCCAACATGCGCTGGAGCGATTCCGGAGTGGATCTCCAGCTCCAGTCCGAAAACGCCGGGATCAATCTGCCCGTGCTCCTGAAACCCCTCACCTTCTGGAAGGTGGGCAATCTGCAGCAGCGCCAGATGTGGAACAGCGACGTGACCTCCATCAATCTCCGGTTGGTGCCCAACACCGAGGCCAATGCGGCCCTGGAAACCAAGCGGAAATCCGGCGGCGCTTCCCGCAGCCGGAGCTCCGGCACGAGAAACACGAACAACCGCTCCGGCGGCAGCAGCCAGCGGAGGACCGGTCGATGAGCGCCGATTTGAAAAAATTCCTTTCCACCCCCAAGGGCCAGCTGATCGGAGCCCTCTGCGCCCTGGGCGTCGTCTGGCTCGTGCTCCTGATCTATTTCGGCAGCGAGTTTCTGGGCGGCCTGCCCAGCGCCGACAATCTCGAGGACTCCAAGCGTGAATTGAAAAAACAGCAGCGGCTTCTCGAAAAGGCCCTCGAGGAAGAACGGGCCTATCTGGCGCTGCGCGAGAAATACAACGAAAAGATCCGCACCGCCTGGCTGGAAAGCCGCCACGGCATGGTGGAGACCCAGCTCCGGCAGATCATTTCCGAAACCGCCACCAAGCTGGAACTCAAGCCCAACAGTCTGGGCACGGTCCGGACCAGCCGGATCAACGAGGATTTTTATTTCGCCGAGATCGACATCGCCATGAACGCCACCTACGAAGAGGTCATCAAGTTCATCGAGGCCATCTCCCGCTGCAAACCCAAACTCAGCTGGCGGCGGCTCGACCTGCGGCCCGATTTCCGCCGCCGCTTCGCCCGGACCAACAATACCAACCTGGCCGCCGCCCGGGCCGCCGCCGTCCAGGACCAGAACGCGACCAGCGTCATGTTCAACGGCGTCATCCGGGTCATCGGCTACGACGGCAAGGCCCCCGTGCCCGAGGCCAGGGGGACGGCTTCCGGCAAGACGGCCGTACCCGCCAAGTCGCCTCTTCCGGGCAAGACGCCCGCCCCAGCCGCAGACAACAATAAAGGAGCTCCGCGAAAATGAGAACTCTGCTTATCCTCTTGAACTGTCTGATCGCCGGAGGCGTCTGTTTTGCCTTCGTCAGCAACGTGAAGTCCCTTTCCAAAGAGCAGCAGGTGGTCCCCGCGAGGAATACCGCTTCCCGGAGCCGGAGCGCCGAAAAGACCGAACCCGCGCCCGCGGCGCAGACGGCTTCCGCGCCCGCCGATCAGGTGCAGACCATCGTCTCGGCCAACATCTTCAATCCTGACCGGAGCCCCAACACGGGGGCCCGCGCCCAGAACCGCCGGGTCCAGCTGTCGCTGGTGGGGACCTTCAAGATCGGCAAGAGTGAAGGCGCCATCATCCGGGTCAAGGGCGCGGTCAACCAGAACCGCTTCATGCAGATGGGCGGCGGCATGTTCGGCATGCCCGGCATGATGCCCGGCGGCTTCGGCGGCATGGGCCGCGGTCCCGGCATGGGCGGCGGCTTCGGCGGCGGCATGGGCGGCGGTCCC
>JAFSYV010000142.1 GCA_017443585.1 Lentisphaeria bacterium
CGGCCGGGACGGCCGGGACCGCCGGGACCGCGACCGGCGTCGCCGGAATCATGATCCTGCCGTTGACGATGCTTCCTCTCACCTGGGGCGGAAGTTTGAAATCAGCGGGGAACGCGTAGGCTTCGGCGCCGCCCACCCGACGGATCAGATCCTTGGACAGGGTAAAGGCGCCGAGCTTGACATCCGAAGCGTACCACTCCTGGCTTTCGAAGGGGAAGGCGCCGGGATTGTTGTGACCGGCTTCCTTGAAGTTCGAGGAGTCGATCAGCGATGAGCTCCACCCTTTTTCGTAGGTGTAGACGGTGGTCTTCTTGACACTGCCGCCCAGCTGTTTTTCCGACTTGGTGGAGCTTCTTTCCTTCCACTGGTACATTTCCACCTTCCGTTCCAGCCGGATCCCCTTGGCCGAGATGCCGAAGGCGGTGTCGGACAGCGTGTCGTTCGTGACCAGCATGCCGCTGGTGTGGATCAGTTTGCCCTCGTTGGCGGGCAGGATCTTGTCCGACTTGACCGAGATCACCTGCGAAGCGCCCTTTTCGAGCACCTCGGCCCGCCGGACCGCCCGGCCCTCGTTCCAGAAAAGCAGCGGAATGGCGACGATGAACAGAATGATCCCCGTCAGAATGCCTTTGAAGGCTCCTCCCAGCCGTGAACCCCACGACTCCTCAGTGACTTCGGTAACAGCCATAAGAACACCCAACCTTTCCTGTAAATTTGGTGGTACGGGCAGTAATATAGCACTTCAAACCTTTTTTTCAAGGCGGGAACGGCTTCGCTCCGGGGATTTTCGGGAACATTGCCCGTGTTCTTTCTTGACATTCGCCCTTTCGGGGTGTATGTTAGGGCTGAGCGCTGCTTGCGCGGAAGGGAGTCTTGACCATGATTTACGACGTTGTCATCGCCGGTGCAGGTCCTGCCGGGTTCGGGGCGGCCATGGGGGCCGCGCGGGCCGGCAAGAAGGTTTTCATTTTCGACCGGAACTCCGGTCCGGGCGGCGTCCCGGTCTACTGCGGGTGTCCCGTCTTTTCCGGCATGAGCCCCTTCGTCGAAGGCAGCGCCGCCGGGATCGGCGCGGAGTTTTCCGCCGCGATGAAGGAAAAAGCCTTCGCCAACAATCCTCACTGCAAGCTGGTTTCCTCGGAATTCACCGTCGGGCTGACCATGACCCGGATGCTCCGCGCCGCCGGGGTCGACATGCTCTTCTACGTGGAACTCACCGACGTGGAAAGAGAGGGCGATGAACTGCGTTCCGTCACCGTCACCGGGTGCGGCAAGCATATCACGATCCGGGGGCGGAGCTTCATCGACTGCACCGGCGACGCGGTGCTGGCCTCCATGGCGGGGGCCCGGTGCCTCTGCGGCAGCGCCGACGAGACCATGACCAAGACCCTCCTTTTCCGGGTGACGGGGATCGGGAACTACGACCGGGAGCTCATCGGCAGAAAGTTTGCGGAAGGGGGCTTCCCCTTCCCCTGGCAGGACCAGTTCATGGGGACCTTCGTGGGGGAAAAGGGCGAGGATTTTCTCCTCAACCTCACCGCCGTTTCCGGCACGGCCCAGAGCCCGGAAGAGCTGACCCGGATGGACATGGAACTGCGGGAACAGGTCGCCGCCGTGCTGGAATGGGTCCGGAAAGCGCTGCCCGGCTTCGAAAACTGCCGTCTCGTGGCGGTGGCGCCCATCATCGGCGTCCGGGGCGGCCGCAACATCGCTGGCCGTGAACAGATCACGACCGGGGATCTGGATGAAAACACCCCCGTGACCGAACCGGTCGCCGTGGGCAAACGCTCCTACGGGGAGCATTATATCAAGACCTTCCGGGCCCCCTGGAGCAAGTCGCAGGTAGGACTCCGGGCGGTGCCCTACGGCGCGCTCCTCTCGGCGGACATCGCCAATCTGGCCGCGGGGGGCCGCGGCATCGGCGTGGAGCCTCGGGCGGTCTCCGCGGTCCGGCTCATCCCCGTGTGCATCGCCACGGGACAGGCCGCCGGCATCGCCGCGGCGCTGGGATTCCCCGCCTACGACGTGCTCCGCGAGGAGCTGGTGAAACAGAAATGCCGTTTCGAAACGGCCTGACGGGGGAGGAGCGACTTCTCATGAGGAACGACCCCGAAAAGTTGATGATCTGGGGGTTCGGCAGCCACGAACCCCTCGACATGTACCGCCGGGGCGGCGTCCTGAGCGGGGGGATCCCCGGCGGCGCCCGGTGGCTGAAGGAGTGGCACAACTTCTTCGACAGTGAAGAGTCCGTCGCGCTGCTGGAACATCTGGGCGTGAACATCATCCACTGCCGCTTCTACAAGGGCATGGGCTGGGAACACGAAAAGGAGGACTTTCCCGCGGTCCGCGCCTTCGCGGAGCGCTGCCGCAGGCGGGGGATCAAGGTGCTGGCCTATGTGCAGTACTCCTCGCTCTACTGGGAGATCCTGGGCCGGGAGATCCCCGACCTGCGGGACTGGGCGCTGGTGGACGAGCACGGCGAACCCCGAATCTACGGCGGCGCCCAGTACTGGCGGCACCTGCCCTGTCCCTCCAATCCCCGTTTCTTCGAGTACACCTGCGGCATCCTGCAGAAGGCGCTGGACGCGGGCTGTTTCGACGGCGTCATGTTCGACAACATCGTCACCTACCCCTGTTACTGCGAACGGTGTCAGCGGGCCTTCCGGAAGTTCGTCAAGGAGCGTTACGACTTCCCCTTCCTGGATCCCGACTTCATCCGCATCCCCCCCGTCCGGTTCCGGACCGGGGAGATCCAGGATCCTCTCATGCAGGCGGAACTGGCTTTCCGGCAGGAGATGCTCACCGGGATCTTCGCGGGATTCCGGAAATTCATCAAGGAACGGGACCCGGAGTTCATCCTTTCGGGGAATTTGTCCCTCGTCCCCCAGCAGCATTATTATCTGGGCCGGGACGAGATCGGGTTCGTCAAACAGCTGGACGTGGCGGTCTCCCAGTCGGGCAACGAGGTCCGGGCGGAAAACGGGTGCGTCCTCACCCAGGTGCCGGAACTGAAGCTGGCCAGGACTCTCGGGGTGCTCTCCCTGCCCCTCAACGACCGGGCGGGGGCTTCGCCGGACCGGAAACCGGAATTCCTCATCGCCCGGCTCTGCGAGGCGTTGTTCGGCGGCGGGATCCCCTCGGAACGGGTCGCCTCGCGGCCCAGACGGGGCGGCGGACCCGACCTCGCCCTCATCGAGGACCGCAAGGGATATCTGGACAAACTCAAGAAGCTGCACCGCGATTACGAAAAACTCCTCGCCCTGCCGCACTGGGAACCCATCGGCGTCCTCTACGGCAAGGAGGCGATGGTCAAGTCTCAGACCTCCGTCGAAAATCTGCTCAGGGTCCAGGAGTCGCTGATGCGGAACCACCTGCCCTGGAAGTTCGTCCTCGCCGACGCGCAGGGTGTGCGGCAGGCTGATCTGGCCGGGTGCACCACGCTCATCATCCCCGGAACCAAACTCCTTTCGGACCGGGCGGTCGCGGACTTGAAAGCTTTCCCCGGACGGCTCCTCGCGGCGGGGGAAGAGTGCGGCGACTGCGACGAAAACTACATGCAGCGGGCCGCGAACCCCTTCCCGGAGACGGAACGGATCCCCCTCGCCGGCCACGAGATCCTGGCCGCCGGCAACACGACCATGATCCGCTGGGCCGCCGACAACTGGCGGGAGTTCTTCCCGGAACTTCCCAAAGTGAGGCTCAACCCGGAAAGCACGGTCGATTTCAAATGCACTCCCGGAGGGGAGCTCGCAGGCGTCCTCATCACCTCGCCGGTCAAATGTTTCGGGGGGACCATCGAACTGCCCGAGGGCGAGTGGACCGCGGAAGGTTTCGGCGGAGAGAAACAGCCCCTCGTCTTCGAGGGGAACCGGGCGGCGATCCCCGCTTTCGGCGGGGCCTGCGTCCTCGAGCGCCGCTTCTGAAAACACGGGCGGATTTTTCCCGCGGGAGCTTGAAAAAACGGGGAATATGTGCTATATTCCTCAATCGGAGCGTTTTCGGAACATCATACACGTCAACAAGGGAATGAAGATGAGAAAGACAAAATTCACTCTGATCGAACTGCTGGTGGTCATCGCCATCATCGCCATCCTCGCCAGTATGCTGCTGCCCGCCTTGCAGCAGGCTCGGGAACGGGGCCGGGCGACCAGCTGCCTTTCCAACATGAAAAGCCTCCACTTCGGCCTTTCCGCCTACGCGGACAACAACAAAGAGTTTTTTCCGGCGGCGCTGAACAGTTTCGTTCCGCCGGGGACGACCAAGGCCCAGAATTACGGCTGGTGCGCCATCCTGGCCTCGCTGGGATATCTCCCCGCCCCCAAGGCGAACAGCGTCACCAACATCTTCCTCTGTCCTTCCGCGATCTACGGGCCTGCCGCCAACCGGGGCTGGACCACCGCGGGAGGCCGCTCCTACGGGATCCTCAAGGGAACGGATGCCATCGGGAAACTGGGCTCCTACACGGCGGACACCTATTACCATCTGCGGCGGAACGACTTCCTGCGCACCGAGTTCCGTCAGCTCATCCTGGGCGGGGACAGCATCCACACCCGGGACCTCTACCAGGCCAACTGCATCGGCACCAAGGATCCTTCCGTGACCAACCGGGGCGTCGGCATCGGCGGCAACCGGGCGCTTCATATGCGGCACCTGGACCGGGCCAACGTGTTCTATCCGGCGGGTCACATCAAGAGCCTGCGCAAGGAGGAGATCGTTCCGGAAACGTGGGCCATGTACGCCGCCGCCGTCAATCCCGGGACCTGATTGATCCTCCTTTTTTTCGTCATCGGCATCATCGTCAAGGAGATACAAAATGAAGAAGATTTTGCTGTTCTGCGCCCTCGGGCTGCTGACCATCGCCCTTTCGGGCGTGGAGATCACCAAATTCAAGACCCGGACCAATTCGTGGGACGACGCTTTCGCCGCCGCCTTGAAAGCGGGGAACGAGGTGACCTTCCCCAAGGGGAAATATGAATTTTCCAAGACCGTGGAAGTAAAATCCGATCTGCGGCTGATCTTCGCCCCCGGAGCGGAGTTCTTCACCCACGCCGCCCCCGGCATCCGGCTCGTGAGCGGACTGCTCCGCATCGAGGGAGAGGGCGGAGGCGGGGTCATGAAAAGCGACCGGAAATTCGAAAACATCCATGCCGTCGTCCGGGGCGGGCTCATCGATCTGAATGCGGCGGGCCGGGATCCGAAACTGCCGCCGGCGGCCTTGACGCTGCGGAACATGGAGTTCCGGGCCGCCCTCTGCGTCGACGGCGCGAAACGGATCGACGGTCCCGGCAAGATCGGTCCCGTCGACATCGAAAACTGCCGCTTCTTCCCCACCTTCCGGGCCGTCGGCATCCAGTGTCCGGAAGTGGCCTCCGTCCGGGTGACGGACTGCCTGATCAAGGGCGGCGTCCACGGCATCATGTTCAACGCGGCCATTCCCGGCGGCGCCTATGTCTGCGGCAACATCTTGCGCAACTTCGGCAAGACGGGCATCTTTCTGGGCAAGGGCGGACAGATCGCCGAAGGGTGCACCACCCATCTGGGCAACGCCATCGTCCACGACAACCAGCTGATCCAGGGGGGCCATCTGGCCACCACCAGGGACAGCTACATCCACGGCATCCTGATCTACGGGCACAACGTTTCGGTGCAGGGGAACATCGTCCGCGACGTGAACCGGGGCGTCCCCGTGCCGGGAGCCAGGGTCGGCCACCAGATCGTCGAGAACGGCAAGGTCTTCCGCGAAAGGCTCCAGATGCGCAACGGCAAACGGGTCCGGCTGGCGGGTTCCGCCATCTACTTGAAGGCCAACCGTTCCATCGTCCACAGCAACATCTGCACCAATTCCGGCTGGCGCGCCGTCATCGAGATCAAGACGGGGGGCAAGGAATACTATAACTCCGTGGTCAACAACGTGGTTGACGGCCGCTCCCTGGCCGTCGACGAAAGTTTCGCTTTCGAATGCAACGCGGGCCGCTCCCTCTGGGCCAACAACGTCGTCTACGACGTGCCCCATCAGGCTTTCGTGGTCCGGAGCGGCTATGAGAACACCTTCATCAACAACCTCATCGTCAACGCCAAGGTGGGCTTCGGACTTTCCGGCCGCACTCCCGGACAGAACGAACTCATCAGCGGCAACCGCTTCATCGACGTGGAGTTCCCCGTCGCCCTCGACGGCAAGACCCTCACCACCGCGGGAGGACTGGACGTCCACACGCTGCCGCCCTCGACGGTGATGCCCGGCACGGAGCTGCCGGAGCCTTCGGCCAAACACGCAGGAAGGATGGTCTTCCGCGGAAGCAGTCTCTACTGTTGCGTCAACACGGGGAAAGAGTACCAGTGGATGGAGATCCAGAGCAAGGCCGTGCCGAAAAAGACGTGGCGCGTCATCGGGCCGGAACTTGCCCTGAACGCCGACCAGTCCGGCAAGGAGCCGCTCCCGGAAAAACTCCGGAGCCCCATCCACCCCGGATGGACCATGAGCATGCGTTCCGCCCGTGAACAGGTGCTTTCCCCCAAGGACGGCCACGTGACCTTCGACACCAAAAACTTCGTCACGGGGGGCCGTTCGCTCAAGATCTGCTTCAAGGGCACCACGGGTGAATTCAGCCTGGTCCAGCCCATCACGTTGAAGCCGGGGACCCGCTACCGGGCCACCGCCCGGGTCATGGGCGAAGAACCCCGGAATTTCCGGCTCGAAGTGGCCTTCGCAGGGAGATTTTCCGAGCAGATCCGGGCCGAGGAAAAGCCCGGCTGGCAGCTGCTGACGCTGGATTTCACCGTTCCCAGCGGTTCGGGGAGCTGCGCCCTCATCGTCCGGGGCAGCAAGACCAGCGAAGGCAAGAGTCTGTGGCTGGATTCCGTCTCGGTGCGGGAGCTTCAGGACGCTGCCCTTCCTCCGCCCCGGGTGCGGAACTGCGTGGGGCCGGAGCTGTGTGCGCCGCTGGCGCCTTCCAAAAAGAAGGACATCATGCCGCCCCGCTGGTCCGACTCCCCGACGAACTTCATCCAGATCAAGACCGAGGAGGGCGGAGTTCTCGCCTTCGCCGCCAAAGGCAAGAAGGCGAGCGTCATGATCTCCCACTCCATGAAGCTCAAGCCCGGCAAGGACTACCGCTTCACCGTGGAACTGCAGAATCCCGACGGGCTCCGGGCCGCTCCCAGCGCCAAGGTCGGCAACAAGGTTTTCCCCGCCTCCGCGGTTTCCCCCGTTTCCGGGGACGGCTGGCGGAAATACCAGGCGGACTTCACGCTCCCCGAAGGGGTGAACGTCGGCCACTGCCGGGTGTGGGCCGGGAACGCGACGCCGGGAGCCTTCTTCCGGGTCCGGAACGCCTCCGTGCGTGAGCTGGAAAAGTAGGCCGCCCGTCTCCTGTTCCCCCCTCCCGCCGGAAACGGGAGCGGGGGAGGCCGATTTCCCCCCTTTTCGCGGAATTTCGGCGTTTTTTTGCAAAAAATTATGTATACACAGTTGCAAAAACTGCATTTTTGTGATATAATATTGGAAAGCAGACAATAAAAGGCGGCAAAATGCAGGGACCGATCTGGAAAAGGATCTTCGATGAGGAAGTGCGGAAACTCCGCAACGGGGAATACCCCGCGGGGAAGCCTTTTTCTTCCGTGAATGCCCTCGCCGAAAAGCATCGGGTCAGCACGGCGACTTCGCGCCGGGTGCTGGCGGAGCTCGCCCGTGCGGGAGCCGTGCGCAACGTCCCCCGCCGGGGCAGCATCGTGATCGCCGCACCGCAAAAGACCATTCCCGTCTACCTGCTTTCTCCTCAGGAACTGGGGCTTCCGCGGGACGCGCTGGCGGTTTCCAGATGCGTGAAGGGGCTCTTCGAAGAGGCCGCTTTGAGCAAGATCGACATCACGCCCGTGACCCTGGATTTTTTGCTGGGATACCGTCAGGCGACCCCCTGCGTCATGATCTGTCATCACAGCGCCAATCTGCTTTCGGTGGAGGCCATGTTCGACCTGCTGCCGGAAAACATCTTCCCCATCGTCATGGGAGCTCCCGGAAAACTGAAACGGGGCGTCGCCATAACGGGCAACGCGAAGCAGATGACCGCCGAGCTCTGCCGGGAACTCAAAAATCGGAACTGCCGCCGCATCGGCTACTGCGGCCGCACCGGGAAAGATTACTTTCTCGCCCGGTTCGAAAGCTATCTGGATCATCTGCGTTCCGAGGGGATCTCTTTCGTCCCGGAACTCTTCCTTTCCGGGGAGGAATGGCGCCGCAACGATTCCCTGGTCGGGGACTATGTCGCCAAGGGCGCTCTCGACGCGGTCTTCTGCGCCGGAGCCGAAGACGCCGCCGACATGGCTCTGGCCCTCGCCCGGCTGGGACTGCGGATCCCCGTGGCGGGCATCGGCCAGAAGCTCCTCGATTCCGAAAACTGGCTGTGCGCCGCGGATGAGTGCGAACAGTTCGGCGTAACGGCGGTGCGGCAGGCCGTCAAGATCTCCGCATCGCAAGTGTGTTCTCCGTCGCTTCTGACGGTCCCTTATAAAATTCAACGAAAGGATGCCGCAAAATGAAAAGAAAAATTACCTGGCAGACGCGTTTCTTCACCCTCATCGAACTCCTGGTGGTGATCGCCATCATCGCGATCTTAGCCGCCATGCTGCTGCCCGCTTTGCAGCAGGCCCGGGACAAGGCGAAGTTCATCTCGTGCACCAACAACTACAGTCAGTTCGCCAAGGCGGTGGCCATGTACGGCGACGACAACAAGGGGTGTCCGCCTTCCTATTGGAACCGGAAGGAAGGCTATTCGAGCACGGCCGTCAATATGAAGGGATGGTACTATTCCGGCGCGAGCAAGGGGATGCTCTCGCCCTATCTGGGGCTCAAGTGCAAAGACACGACTCTTCCCATCGGCGGCTGGTCGGTGGCCGGTAACGGTACCGTCGAGACCAGCACCATGGTCTGCCCTTCGCAGACGCTGGAAAAGGCGCGGAGCCTGTTCACTGCCAGCGACGGCAGGTATTATTCACTGGCCCGGAACGCCTATGTGGGCGGGACCGCCGATCCCATCATGCCCGTTTCCTCCTACAAGAAGCCCAGCCGGGCCTGTTATCTTTCCGAGTCGGACGGCAACGGCCAGATCCAGTATCAGTGGGCACGGCCCAAGGGCGATTCGGGCCGGAACTACCAGATGGCTCTTCCCCACAGCGGTCAGGCCGCCAACGTCTGTTTTCTGGATTCCCACGTGGCCCAGATGCGCTTCGGTCAGATCCCGCTGGAAACGACCCACGCCCGGGCGTGGGTGAAAACCTTCTGGCGGCCTGTGGGTTTTGAAAACGACGCCTGGTGATTTTCAAGGGAGGCGAAAAATGAAGATCTTCCGGTACACGGCACTGATTCTGCTGGCGGGAAGTCTGTATGGGGCTGAAATGCCCAATCTCATCAAAAACGGCTCCTTCGAAGAGGGCCTCGACGCCAAGGGCGCCCCCAAACACTGGATCGTCAATTTCTACGACGGCGCGACAGGCGTCGTGAAGCTGGTCCCCGAACATGCGACGGAGGGAAAAACGGCCGTGTTCATGGAAAAGACCAATACCCGCGGCTCCGTCGTCCTGTGGCAGAAACTGCATCTGAAACCCAACACCGAGTACATTCTCGAAGTCAAGGGCCGCCGGGAAATCATGCCCCGCTGGCACTACATCACGGTCCGCCAGCCCGACAGCAAGGTCCGGGCCTCGACCAAGTTCACCGCCGAAGGGGGCTCCGTGCCTCCCATCCGCTTCCGCACCGATGTGAAGAAGACCCTCTGCTACGTCTCCTTCGGCCTCTGGGGCTACACCAAAGAGAACAACGCCGGGACCGTCGGCAAACTGTGGTTCGACGAGGTGGTCCTGCGGGAACTGCCGCAGGTTTCCGGAATACTCCGGGGGATCCCCCGCTTCACTCTCGCTTCGGACACGCTTCAGGGGATCCTCTTTTCCGCCTCCTTCGCGGGCAAAGTCACGCTCCGCGTCAAGGCCGCCTCGAACCGGAGCGTGAGCAAGACGATCGACGTGAAGCCGGGGGACAATCCCTTCTCCATCGCCTGGAAAGATTTCCCCGAAGGGGTTGCCGAGCTCACGGCGGAGGGTGGAAACATCAAGGTGGGAGAATCCTTCATGATCCAGCGTCCGCGGCTGTAAAGAATGACAAGTTCAACTCAAAAAGGAGAAGTGTGATATGAAAAAAGTGTTCCTCGCATGTATGCTGCTGTGCACCGCCGTGCTCCTTTCCGGAGCGGATCTGGTGCTGAAGGACTTCAACGGGAAAAAGGTCACCGGCACCGTCAAATGGGCGAAGAAACAGGGGGGGATCCTCCTCATTCAAGGTGAGATGCAGGGGGGCGAGATCCGTCTGCCCATTCCCGCCGCTCTGCTCAAGCAGTACAAATTCATCGTCGTCGACCGCCGCCACCAGAGCGGCGAATGGCAGGTCGGGTGGATGAACAAGGACGCCCGCGAGACCATCAAGCCGGTCAATCCGGGGGACGTCAAACTCAACTTCCCCATCTCGCCCAAGATGGCTCCCGACGGCAAGGTCGCGCTCTTCAGTCTCTTCATCACGCCGGGGATCGAACTGGAACTGGGCGGCGTGACCTTTGCCGCCAAGCCCGCCAAGAGCGCGAAGTACGTCCAGCGTCAGGCCAAAGGTCCCCTGCGGACCTTCGACACCCCCGTGGGCAAGTTCACCATCCCCGCCACCTTCGAGGACATCACGCCCCCGCCCAGGCGTGAGAACGTGAAATTCGAAATGGGCCCCGCCGATTCGGGCCTGCGGAGCTACGTCATCGACGATTACCGTCAGCTCCATCCCCAACTCCGCCCCTCCCGTGAGGAGTTCGACCGTCAGCTGGTGATGTTCGCCGCTCCGGGACAGACCGAAGGGAAGGCTTTTTCGGTCTACGCCGCAAAGGCCGCCCCCGGAACGCTGGTTTCCGCAGGGGCCGCCGTTTCCGATTCGGGCGACAAGCTCCCCGTGCCCGAGATCCGCTATCTGCGGGTCTGGCCCCAGCGGAAAGGCTTCGTGGGGCTCCAGTACCGGGACATCGCCGAACTGCTGGAACGGGAAACGCCCAAGGACATTCCCGCCGACACGGCGCTCTCCTATTACCTCAAGGTCCGTGTGCCGAAGGACGCGAAGCCCGGGATCTACCGGGGCAAGGTCTCTTTCAAGAGCGGGAATTTCCCCGCCCGCACGCTGGACTACACGGTCCGGGTGACCACCCTCAAGCTGGCCGAGGATTTTACCCCCGTCATCGGCTGCTACTACGGCGGCCCCGAGCAGTTCAAGTTCATCCGGGAGTACGGGCTCAATTCCGCGCTTCAGGGCCACCAGAGCTGCATGCGCGACGTGGTGGGCAAGCCCATGCGGGCCATCGCCGCCAGGACGAAAGACGTGCAGAAGCGGCTTGAAATGCTCTATCAGGGGAAAGATCTCCCCCAGCTGAACTTCGACGATCCCCGTCCCACCGGGCTGGACAACTTCCTCAAGGCCTATCAGGCCGCCGGATTCAAGAGCGTGGTCTGCTGGTTCGCCGTCAGAGGGTTCCCCGATGAGCTGGCCAAGTTCCTCAACGAGCCCATTTCGAAGGAACAGGCCCTTTTCATGTATCCGGAAAGGCTCACCCCCGCCTACAGGAAGCTCTTCAAGGACTGCATCAAGGCCATCGATCAGCGCGCCGCCAAGTACGGGGTGCGCATCTACTGGTATCAGTTCGACGAACTGGGCTGTCACGGCTATGACCGGGTCTTCCGGTACGCCACCGAGATGTTCAAGCTGGTGAAAGAGGCGGGCGGCTGCACCGCCGTGACCTGCGGCGACGACGATTTCACCAGGATGGTCGCGCCCTACCTCGACATGCGCATCTACGCTATTTCCGCCGCCAAAAATCACAAGGATCTGGAACGGATCCGCAAGGATACGCAGAAGCACAAGGCTCTCTTCTTCAGCTACACCGGCTCCGTCTACGAGAACCACTACAACAACCGCTACAACGCGGGCTGGAACATGTTCATCGGGCAGTGGCAGGGCCGCTATTTCTGGAACCTGAGCAGCAAACGGAACAACGTCTGGAACGACTTCGACCACTCCGCCAAGGACAGCGTCATGATCTATCCCGGCCCCAAGGGGGAGATCATCCCCACCTTGCAGCTGGAGTGCCTGCGGCAGGGCATCGACGACTTCCGCTATCTGGTCACCGTGCGGCAGCTGGCCGACCGGGCGGCGAAATCCGACAAGGCCGCGATCCGGCAGGCGGGCGAAAAGGTGAAAGGAGAACTCCGGCAGCTGAGAGAAGGGATGCCCTTCTTCTTCAACGACGAGTGGGATCCCCGGAACTTCGAACGCTACCGCTGGCGCGTTTCCACCATGGGTGAATACCTGCAGGCGCTCCTCGAGGGCAAGGCCGACGTGCCGGAGCTGAAATTTTCCGGCGCCGGAGCGAAAAAAAAAAGTGAACGGACCTTTCCGCCGCTCCTCCGGGCGCCGAAGACGACCGAGCCCATCACCGTCGACGGCACCTTCGCGGAAGCGGCCTGGGAGAAGGCTTTCCGCGTCCCCGAACTGCGTCTCCTGAACACCGGCGGCAAGCCGGAGGTCCCCACCGAGATCCTGCTGCTCCGGGACGACAAGTACCTCTATGTGGGCTTTTTCTGCACCGAGCCCGACGTTTCCAAGATCACGGGGAACTACAAGGTCCGGGACCGCTACACCTGGCGGGACGATTCGGTGGAGATCTTCTACACGCCGAACAACGATCCCCGCGCCCACCGTCAGCTGATCTTCAACGCGGTCAACGGCGTCACCGACATCGCCGTGGACAAGGGCCGCTCGGAAATCAAGTGGAACTGCCCCGGACTCCTCAGCGCAGCGAAGATCGCCCGGGGCATGTGGCGCTGTGAAGTGGCGATCCCCCTGAGCGAATTCACCTCTCCCGTCGTCGGGATCAACTTCATGCGGAGCCGCGTGGCGCTCCTTTCCCACGCCACGCTGGCCGCCGATCCCCACGATCCCCGGACCTACGCCTCTCTCGACTTCACCGGTTCCCCGGTGCGGCTGGCCCCGGCGGCCCGTCCCCTGCTGGGGCGGAACGTCATGAAACTCGAACTGGGAACTCCCGCCGTCGTTGCGGTGGCGGGCGAAGGGAAAACCTTGAGTTCCGCATCGTTGAAGCCGGGGATCCATTTCCCCGCCGTGGACCTGCTCAAGGAGGGGGAAAACCTCTACACCGTCACCGTGACTCCCGAAGGGAAAAAGAGCGCGCCTCTCGTCTGGCGCTTCGCGGACACGCTGCCCAGGGCGATGGTCGTCGCCAAGACCGGCAAATACTATTTCGCCGATGAAGGAGCGGTGAAGATCGCGGGCAGCATCAACATGAACCTCGAGGGGACCAAAGGCGCGGAACTGGCCGTCGCCCTGAGCAACTCCGCGGGCCGCACGGTCTGGTCGACCGTGAGCCCGGTCACGGGCAACGATTTCCTCTTTTCCGTTCCTTTGGCAGCGGTTCCCGCCGAGGACCGCTGCACCGTCCGGTTCACCTTGCGCATCAAGGGGAAGACGGCGGGCGAGGAAATCCGTTCCTTCTACGTCATGAAGGCGATCTGAAAAAAAGGCGTCCGGCCAATCGCCCGGACGCCTGTGCGCGGTTCTTCACCGACCGCTCCGGAAGTCCGGAGCGGTCTTTTTTCGTCCCTTACTCGAGAAAGAAGGGGTTGGAAATGAGGTGGGCGTTTTTGCCCCTGAGCTCCACATAGACGAAGGGCAAAGCGGCGCAATTCGACAGCTCCGGAGAGCATTCCACCGTGCAGGTCCCTTCGGGGAAACGCTCGTTGAAAACGAGCTCCTTCCCGCCGTAGATCCGGAGCGAAACGATGCCCTCGGGCACGGTGAAGGCGCATTTCAAAGGCTTCCTCAGCGCCGCGGCGGGGATCGTGTCGCCGGGGAGGAAGTCCCCCAGAGAGACGGAGGCCGACTCCACGCCGAAGGCGGGCATGACGTGCCCGGCCTTCACCGCCTTGACCAGATTTTCGCGGGTGATGTCGCCGCCGTAGCAGAGAAAATTGCAGACGGGATTCTGCCGGAGCCGGGTCACGCCCCACATGTCCACCGAGGCCATGAGGGTGATATGGGAGCCTTCGAGCCACGCCTTCAGCACGGGATTCTGCGCAAAGGGCCGGTCTTCGATGGCGTCGGGGCCCCGGCGGGCGAAGTCCCAGTCGTAGATGTCCACCGCGTCGAAGTCGTAGTTCCGCCAGTACTCGTCGTCGGGATGGGTGGCGCAGGAAGCGCCCCCCTCTTTTGCGATGTGGGCCAGCGCGCCGCGGATGTATTCGTCCACGTCGCCCTTGTCGAAGAGGCTCCGGGTGAAGCGGTTGTAGCAGCTGCGCACCCCCATGGCCAGGATGTGGTAGGCGTTGTGGCTGTCGTCCCGGTCGAAGTTGAAGGGGTGGTACTCCATGCCGGGGAGCATGGTCACCTTGTCGTCGGAGTACTTGTCGTAATCGGGGGCGTCGTGGTAGGCCAACGCATCCTTGAAGCCCATCACCGCCGCGTCGAATTTCAGGAAACGCATGGCGGCGTTCAGGTCGCCCAGGGAGTGGTCGGCGGCGTACCAGTCCAGCGTGTGGAGGTGGGTGATGGTCTTCTTCCACGCCTGCCCCGCGACGGTGTTCTTCGCCCGCGGCGCGGGGGCGGCGATCTTTTCCCCTTTCCGGAAGCACTCGAAGTAGCGGAGCGCGTTTTCGCAGTAGCGCTTCCAGAACTTCAGCTCGCGGGAGTCTCCCTGCGGCCGGACCTCGGGGAAGAGGATCTGATTCCACAGGAAGAGTCCCTTGCCGTACTTCATCTGGATGACCAGCGCGCTGCCGTCGGGCATGCAGGCGTCCATGAAACTGCCGAGGATCTCCCACTTTTCCACATTGCACAGGGCCGACAGGGCCGTGGAGCGGACCATGGTCGGCTCCCGGTGGGCCACGACGGGCTCGAAGGTGTCCGCGGGGACTTCCCAGTAGACCATCTCGTCGGGGGTGATGTCGTTGGGAGTCCGGAAGAGGGGTTCCCCCGCGGGCTCCACCCAGGGCTGCAGGTAGGTCTTGGAGTCGAAACGGCCGCCCAGGGTGGCGGCGTAACGGTTCACCAGCAACGGCCGACCGGCCTCCTCGGGCAGGAAGCAGGGTGTGTACCGCCGCCAGTCCTGATGCATGATCCAGCAGATGCCGCCCCGGCGGACGAAGTCGTGGAGCCGGTCCCGGTCGTTTTCCAGGTAGTCGTTGACGCCGCTCTGGCTGACGATCAGCACGTCGACGGTATCGTAGTAGCCCTTCTGCGAATAATCCACCTTCTTGACGTCACAGCCGAGAGTCTCCTCGAGGAACTGACCGATGTGGTAGTCCAGCTTGAACCAGTGTTCCCAGTAGCCGATGCGGAGAGTGCTTTTCATGGATGCGCTTCTTCCTTCCGGATCACTTGAGGTTGAAGAGGTATTCCAGATCGGCGGGGGCTTCCGGGAACTCGGCGTGGTACTGGACGAAAGTCCGGGCCCGGAGCAGGTCCAGGTGCTCCTCGGTGATGAGGTAGTGGTTGCAGTAGAACATCTCGCGCAGGTATTCCGGATCCTGCAGGTTCCCCTTGTCCTGAAGTTCGAAGGTGTGACGGATGTGCCACGCATAGTGCGTGTAGCGCATGGCGCCGCAGTTGTAGTAGAGGTCGCTCAAGTCTTCGTCGGCGAGGATCTCGTTCAGCCGCCGGAGCCGTTTGAGGAAGTCCGTCCGGGCTTCTCCGGTCTGGATGTTGATGCACTGGTCCTCGTTGATCCGGTGGGGGATCACCTCGATGGCCGTCACCTGATGGGGCCGGATGGTGAGCTTCAGGGAATAACTTTCATACCACGACTTGGGCGCGGTCTCGGAGCGGGCCGGGAAGTGGAAGTTGCCCAGACTGTAGGCGATGAAGCCGCCGTGGTAGGATTCGAACCCCTGGGCCGTGTGGGGATGGTGGGCGATGACCGCCGCCGCGCCCGCGTCGATGAAGGCCCGGTAGTTTTCCCGGATGCGCGGGGAGGGGAAGGGCACCTGCTCCTTGCCGTCGTGGACGATGACCAGCACGAAGTCGGCTTTGGCCTTTTCCTGCGCCACCTGAGCGGCGAGGCCGGGGGCGTTGAGGGGGTTGGAGCCGGGGGTGGTCCGGGTGCAGTCGCAGGCCTGACGCATGGAGGCGTTGAGGATGGCGATCTTCATCCC
>JAFSYV010000143.1 GCA_017443585.1 Lentisphaeria bacterium
GAGGCGAGGATGGCGATGATGGCGATGACCACCAGCAGTTCGATCAATGTGAAGTGTTTCTTCATGATGCGTTTTTCCTTGTCAAGACGTTTTTACCGTGAGGTTTTTCCGGGGACTTCGACCATGCGGACATGATCGACCCAGGCCGTTCTGGCGGCCCGGCGCAGGACGAAACAGATGTAAGCCTTCTTGTTGGCGTTGAAGTTGGCGGGGGTGCGGACCCGGAAGGTCAGCCCCGTCCAGGGGCAGGAGCCGTCCATCTGCACCGGCGAGGGCGGGAAGTAGCGGCAGTTGCCGTTGCCGTAGTCGAAGCGGATGTAGAAGCCGCTGGATTTGGCTTCGAGCTTCTTCACGTTTTCGAGGCGCACGAAGAAGGTGACTTCGTAGTCCGTGTTGGGCTTGACCTCCCTGAAGTCCTGCCGCATATAGCACGACACGATGTCGGTCCCTCCCTTGAGCCGGACGGAACGGCCGTTGGTGAGGAAGAACTCCCCGTCGAGAGCGCTTCCCTTGCTCCGGGCCCAGCTGCCTTTCATCTGTGCCGGGTCGAAATCGGGATTGCGGAGAAGATTTTTCGTCGTCTCGGGCTCGAAGAGCAGCTTGCCGAAACGGGAGACGTCGCCCAAACTCCGCGCGAAGGGGCTCCAGCAGTAGAAGTCGGTGCCGACCTTGACGCCGTTCAGCACCCGGTGGCGGGTGAAGTTCACCAATATCCCGTCCGCGGCGGCCTTGCGCATGGACGAGCGGGGCAGGACCACATCCGCCTGCCAGCCCTTGCCGGGAATGATCTTCGTCGTGACCTTGGCGCTGCTGTTCCACTTGAAGAGCTCCGCCCCCTTGTTGACCTCGAGGTCGGCCCAGGAGCCCAGCGCATTGATCATCAGCTGGTAGTAGTGCTGCCGGTCGCCGTCGGGAGAGATGAAAAGCTCCACGTCGGAGTCCTGCCACACGTCCGGCTGGTCGAAGTCGCGCTTGAAGGCCCGGATTTTCCCCGTTTCCTTCTCGGCGCATTCGAAGCGGAAATAGAAGTTCTGCGCGTCGTACATGACGCGGACCGCGGTGGCGACTTCAGAAGCTTTCGCCTCCCGTTTTTTGAGGTCGAATCCCGCCATGTGGAAGGCGGGAGCGCTCTTCCATTCCTGTTCGGAAGGCTGCCCCTTGCCCTTGGATCCGGGGATGGCGAAGCGCCACGCCTGCACCGCGTCGTTGGCCTTGGCGAACTTTTCCGCCTGGGCCATGAGAGGCTCCATGAATTCCCTGCGGACGAACTTGATCCGGGCGAGGACGAGAGAATCCTGCGCGGCCAGCTTTTCCGCCCGGTCGAAGAGGCCGTTCAGGCGCTTGATCTCTTCGGGGGAGTAGATCTTGCTCCACAGCACGAGCTCCGAAGGATAGATGGTCTTGGGGCCTTCCGCCGTCTCCACCACGTTGGCGGCGATCCGCGCCCAGTGCTTTTCGATGGAGTCGAAGAACTCCTTCATGGGCTTGGCGGCGGGGCCGTAGAGGTTCTTCGCATGTTCGTCGAGGAGTTTTTCCACGTCGGTCGTGGGATCCCAGGCCAGTTTCCCGAAGACGTGATAGGTGAGATAGTTGTGCATCAACACGTCGGTCTCGCATTCGATGTAGAGCCCGAAGATGTAGGGCCGCGCCCGCTTGATGAAGCTCGAAAGGGCCCGCGGCGTGGTGTGGGGGATCCCCGGCATGTTGCCGTGGTATTTGCCGGGATAGGTCCAGAGCCAGGTCTTCTGCCCGAGCTTTTTGTTCCACGCTTTGAGGAGTTCCATGTCGGCATCCCTCGCGGCGGGGAGATATTCGTTCCAGGGGCCCCGGATGGCCAGCATCACCAGCAGGTTATCGGGGATGTCCAGCGTGGGGATCCGGCGGTATTCGGCGTAGGCCATGGTGGTGAGGTAGCCGGGTACGCCGGAAGCCTTCACCTTTTTGCAGATGTCGTCGAAAAAGCTCCAGAGGAAATCGGTGGTCGCCTGCGGCCCCTTGGAAAAATGCTTCCAGCAGTTTTCACAGTAGCAGACGCAGGAACAGTCGTTGGGCATGATGTTGAAGCAGGGGAGCCCGAGGGGAAAGTGGAAGCTCCAGGCGATCCTTCCGCCGGGATTGCGGATGCCCCGGATGGAGGGCGGTTCCTGCTTGAGGAAGGAGATGGCGTCCTTGATGATCTCCTCCTTGATGCCGGAGCTCCAGCAGAGGTAGCCGTTGGCGCTGGAGGGGGCGGTGACCACGGAGCCGTCCGACCTCGTTCCGTTCTTCTTGAGGGCGAAGTATTCCGGATGGTCCTTCGCGAAGCGGTGAACGTAGCCCAGCCCGGCGAGTCCGTGGCAGTTGGGGATGATGACCGTTTCGATGCGGTTGCGGAGCTTGTTCAGCGCAGGATCCCACCCCTCGAAGCGGCGGATGGGCATGCGCCCGTGGTTGTAGTCGTTGAAGCGGCGCTGGAGAAAGTCGGGCCGGTCGTAGATGTCGATGGCGGGAATGGCGAGTTTGCTCGTTTTCGGGGTGTACGTTCCCAGCTTGCCGGGGAAGTAGTAGCGGACGCCCGCGAAGCGCTCCAGAAAGTCGTAAGCGCCGAAGAGGGTCCCCCATTCGCCCTTGAGCCCCGGGCGGTGCACGTCCTTCAGCGGGCGGCTCTTGGGCAGGTCCCGGCCGATGATGAGGATCTTGTTCCCCGCCGTCTTGATGACGAAGCCGTCCCGGTCGAATTTCGCGGGATCGACGCCCAGCTTTTGGGCAAGTTCCATGTCGCCCAGACGGATCTCCACGGCTTTGCCGGAAGATTTGGCCACAGGCTTGACGGGAGTGCCGAAAACTTCGCTCAACGCGTCGGCGATCTCCTTCGCGGCCAGCTCGATCGTCGGCGTGTTCCGGCACTTCACGATGTCGAAGTTGCCGGGCGCGAGGGTCAGCACGGGCGTCTTGCCCACGCTGATCTTCCGGGGGATCTGCGGGTCGATGGTGAAGGGGAGTTTCGGCGGCGCGCCGTGGGTGAGGAGCGCGCCCATGAGGAGGGCTGCGAACAAAAATCTTTTCATCTTTCCGGACCTTTCTTCCGCGTTCTTGAACACTGTTGTTCCAAAGCATGATACGGGGTGTAATATACCCCGCGGACAGGCGGATTGCAAGCAGGGAATCGTCTTTCGGCGCAATTTTTGCAGACCTTGCAATTATGCCGGGGGGATGTATATTATGTGCGTGACCCTTTTTGTGAACGGAACGAAATGAAAAAGATCCTTTTTGCCGCATTCTGCGTACTGCTGTGTCTTGGGGAAAACGCCGCCGCCGTCGAACTCGTGAGAGGCGGCCGGAGTTGCTGCGTCATCGTCGTCGCCGAAGAGGCTCCGGCCCAGCTGAAGGACGCCGCGGAGGAGCTCCGCCATTTTCTTTTCCGGATCACCGGAGCGGAAACCCCCGTCGTCACCCCGGCGCGTCTTCCCTCCGGCAAAGTCCCCGTCTGCGTCGGGGAAAGCGCCCTCACCCGGAAGTTCGGTTACACCCTGCCCAAGTTCGGGAGTTCCGGCTATGACGTGCTGGTGGAAAAGGAGAGGATCATCCTCGACGGTCCGGTGTTCCGGAATGAGGTGAAAAGAAGTCTCGCCTCCCACCCCGCGATCCACGTGCAGAATCTGTACCGGACCCTCGCCCGGACGGGGCCCCGGCGGGAGGAGTTCGCCGATTTCGGCCCCATGCATGCGGTAAGCGCCTTTCTGGAACTCCTCGGGGTGCGCTTCTACGCTCCGGGGGAAGAGGGCATCTTCGTCCCGGAAAAAAAGGATCTGACTCTCGAAGAGAGGCGCATCACCCGCGAGGCCGCCTTCGCGGTGCGGGAGTACGTCTATTCCCCCGACCGGGAAGTGGACCCCGAACTCCGGCGTCACCTGAAGTTCCTGAAAAGCGGCTCTTTTCAGCCCCCCGTCGGGGTCTTCGCCCTCGCCCCCATCTTGCAGGAGGGCGGCAAAAACAATCCCTCGTGGCTGGCCCTCGGGGCCGACGGGAAGCCTTGCGAAGCCTTGGAGCCGGGAGGCTTCCCCCGCTATTCGGATCCCTCGCTGAGAGAAAAGTGCTGGGAAGAGCTGGAAAAATACATCGCCGCCCGGCCATCTTTGCGCGAAGTACTCATCCTGCCCCCCGTCTCCGCCGCGGAGTACATCCATTTCGCCGATGAGGAAAAGTATGAGAAGAAGGTCCATCCGGCCACATACAAGCAGGACATCCCGGCGGAGTTCCACCTGTTTCTCGCCGGGCGGACGGCCCGCCGTTTCCCCGGCGTGAGGCTCCTCTACCGCGGCGGCAACTCCCTGCCGAACGCGAAGCTGCTGAAGCGGTTTCCCCCGGCGCTGGCAGGTGTCCCCCTGAGCCCCGGCGTCACGGCCTGCGCCTATCCGCGGGCAGGCCGGTACTGGCTCGATTCGGCGGAACGGTTCGTCCGGGGCGCCGGGGGCGGAAAGGTCGTCGCCCGTGAGTACTGGAAC
Source organism: Lentisphaeria bacterium (assembly GCA_017443585.1). Classification (GTDB taxonomy): domain Bacteria; phylum Verrucomicrobiota; class Lentisphaeria; order Victivallales; family Victivallaceae; genus UBA1784. The sequence goes on from JAFSYV010000143.1 coordinate 4,485, forward strand.
GAATACGACGCGCCGGACCTCCCCCGCCGGGGATTTTACTTCACCGAAACGCTGCAAAGGCTCCGCAAAGAACAGCGGCGGTACTTGAAAGGATTCCTCATCGACCTGCCCTTCGACCCGGAGACGAACACGCTCGCGGAACCGGTCCAGATGCACCTGCCGCTCTACGTCGACAGCAAACTGCTGTGGGATCCCGATACGGACGTGAATTCCCTCGAAGAGGAGTATTGCCGTCACTTCTTCGGCCCCGCCGCGGAGGAGATGCGAAGGTTTTTGAGAAGCGCGGAAAAGAGCCTGTGCCGGACCTCCCTGCGGGGGCTTTCGCCCTACATCGCCCCGATGCTGCAGCGCGATGCGGCGGAGCTCCGCACCCTGCTGGAACGGGCCGTGAACAAGACCCCGCCTGCGGGCATATACCGGAAGCGGATCGAGGCCGTTCTGGCGAGCCACCGCTGGCTGAAGCAGGATTTCCTTTCCGGATGGAAGAAGGACGGCCCCTCCCTGACCGGGGCGGTCATGCCGCGGGAAACGCCGCAGGACGGGGATCTCGCCAAATACGGGAAGTGGCACACCCTGGTTTGCGCCGACAAGTCCGCTCCCCGGACCGAAGTCGCCTTCGCGTTGAACGAGACCCGCCGCAATCTCTTCGCGGCCTTCCGCTGTTACGAGCCCAGAATGAGCGAACTTGCGGCCCGGACGTGCGCCCATGACGATCCGGGAATACTCGGCGAAGACCACGTGACCATCACCGTCGCCACGCCCATGACGGGGGAATACACCTTCGCCGTCAACAGTGGGGGAGCCCTTCTCGACGGCAGCACCGACCCCAACGTGCTCCGGTACACCGGGAACGTGCTCAACTGGAACGACCGGAAGAACTTCGCCCGGGTCCGCCGTTACCCGGACCGGTGGGAGGTGGAACTTTCCATGGTCCGCTGCGGCCGGGCGCCCGCGCCGGGGAGATTTCCGTGGAAGATTCAAATCGGGCGCAGTCGCTTCGTTTCGGGGAAGGAACAAAAATATTTTCTCGCCGAAAGCGGCGGTCCCGGCAAGCGGTGCGATGTCGTTTTCCCCCTCGTCGATGCGGCGGGGAGGGCGGTCGACGAACGCCATGACTCGGTGAATATCCCCATCCCCGGCGTCCCCGACGGCGGCCGCTGCGTCATCCCCCGAAAAAGGGCGGAAAAAATCAGTTTCGAAGCGGCGGACTGGGAAGGGGAAAGCTGGAAGAGTGTGCCGGAAAACCGTCTGGGCAACATCATCGACTATCTGAACCGGCCCTCCTCTCCCCGGTACGCCCCGGACGTCCGGTTCAAGCTCCAGTACGACGACCGCCGTCTGTACGTTTTTTACAAGGTGCGGGAAAAGGGGGTGCGGGCGGTGTTCCGCGAAGACCAGCAGAACGTCTTTTTCGACAGCTGCGTGGAGCTCTTCATCCGCCCCGGCGGCGCGAAGGGGCAGTACTACATGAACTTCGAAATGAACTGCGTGGGGGCGCTGCTGCTGGCCAACGTGAAGATCCGGCCGGGGCGGTACGCTCTCCCGCGGGTTCTCCCCGAAGACATGAAGAAGATCCGGCGTCACACGAGTTTGAAAAAAGTCTCCGGGGAAATAAAGGAGGAGGTCGTCTGGTACGCAGGACTTGAGATCCCCTGGGAAGTGATGGAAAAATACACCTCGGTCCCGGCGCCCTCGGGCGGGGCCGTCTGGACCGGCAACGTCTACAAGTGCGCCGACTGGAGCCGTTTCCCGCACTGGCTGGCCTGGAAGAAGATCGGGACGTTCCACCAGCCCGAGGGTTTCGGGCAGTTCATCTTCGAGTGACCCGGTCCGCCATTGTCCGGAGGTCCGTCGTCTTCGGCGGAAATTGCGGATTTGCCGCGAAAAATCCCTGCTTCCAACTTGAAAAGTCGGCGAAAGATGCTATAGTAAACGTGCGGCCGGTTTTCCTGCGCTCTCCGAGTGCGGGAGGCCGGGGAAGCGGCGATTCGTACCGGAACTATCGAGGCAAGGCCTTAAAGCAGGGATCCATGGTACCCGAAAAGGAAAAAACGAAGATACTGGTGATCGACGACGAGCGTCTCATCAGGCTGATGCTCAACGCGAAACTGAAGCTCATCGGCTATACGGCGGTCTGCGTGGCCACCATTCCCGAGGCGGCCAATCTTCTCAAAGACGGCGGTCACAGGCAGTTCAAAGCCATCATCACCGACATCATGATGGGCAACATGGATGGATTCGCCTTCCGGGCCGTCGTGCGCGAAGTGGACGACAGCATACCCATCTTCTTCATGACCGCCCTGGATCCGGAGGAAGGAAGCGGCTTCCTCAAAAAGATCATGGCGGACGGCCACAGCTTCTATCTGCCCAAATCCATCAATCCGGACATCCTCCTCAAGCGCGTACAGAGCATCGTCGACTCCCGGCGGGTCGACGAGCTGATCAGGGCCAAGGACCGGGAACTCATGGAGTCCCTGACCCTCGGCGCCCATCTGCAGCGCGGCATGCTGCCCCCCCGCGTCAAGATCACCGACGACGAATTCTACACCTTCTGGTGGATGCCCAAGGACATCGTTTCCGGCGACCTGCTCGAGGTGATGCCGCTGCCCGGCGGCGGGACGCTGTACATCCTCGGCGACATCCAGGGACACGGCGCCAGTGCGTCGCTTTCCATGATGGCTGTGCAGAGTTTCCTGAAACAGCTCCCGACGAGCGACAACTTTGCCGCCGCCACTCCCGCCACCATCGCCAATCAGATGCATCTGTTCTTCAAGACCAATCTGGGCACTTTTTCATACATGACCGCCCTCATCTGCATACACCGTCCCGCGGAGGGGATCGTCGACTGGATCACCTGCGGCGCGCCGGAGCTTTACGTACTCGATCCCGACAATCCCGGGGAGAACGAGATCAACTCCGAACACCGGGGGAACCTGCCCATCGGTCTGGTGCCCGAGGCTGTGTATACCGAAGACGACGTGGTGCGGACCCACCTGTCGGAATCCGCTCTGTGCGTGGCGTTTTCGGACGGCGTGTTCGACGTGTACAAGGGCCTGGAAGGGCAGGAGCCGCTGCCGGACTCGCTCCGCACCGAACTGCAGGACGGACTTTTGTCGGATGCCCGGAGCAACAACTCCCTCGTCACCTTCCCCTACAAGTTCCAGCTCGCCTGCGAAGCCTGCGGCTATTCCGTCTTCGCCGACGACGTGACCGAACTGGTCTTCGGCGCCCGCCTCAAGAATCCGGACGTCCTGATTAAGGCGATCCCCATGGATCCCGTCCTCATCGACACGACGGCCCAGGAGATCGAACAGTGGTGTACGGCTCAGGGCTGGGATCAGGAGATCGTCACGCGGGTGGAGCTGGTCTTCGAGGAAAAAATGATGAATCTTTACGACCACGGCTACGACATCCGCGACCGGTCGGGGGAACAGGCCTGCTTCAAGCTGCAGAGACACCAGGATCATGCGGATCTCACGATCTGGGACTGGGGAACTCAGGAGCCCAGCATCCCCGTGGCGGTCGGCAATACCGAAGTGGAATTGGACCTCAAGAACCGGGATTACAGCAGCCGCGGCCGGGGAAGGCTCATGGTGCGCAAGGTGTGCCGCGGCATCGAACGCAACCGGTTCGGAACGCTCAACGAGACGATTTACCATATCTCCGCCGGCGACAAGGCGGAACAGTGACGGAGGGATCAAAATGAAACAGTGCTGCAAAGACTATCTGATGGAACAGTTCGGAGACGAGGACGTCGTCAAGGAAATATACGCGGAATACGCCAAGTCGGTCCAGGAAAAGCTCCCCGAACTCGAGGCCGCACTTGCGGCGGAAAACTGGACCGCGCTGGATTCCCTGGCCCACGCGGTCAAGGGCAATGCCCTGGCGACCGGCGACACCGACTCGGCCAAGGTGGCCATTTCCCTCAGAACCGCCGCCAAGATGTCGGACAGGGCGAACGCCCGTTCCCTTCTCGACAAGCTGCAGGAACTGGCCAAGGAGATCTGACGGGCCCGGTCCGGTCCTTCGCCGGCCGAAGGGCGGCGAAGGACCGCTTCACGCTTCCGCGGCGTCGCCGCCGGGAGCCGTTTCGGGCAGCTGACGGGGGGCGATCCTCGCGAGAAGCTCCTTGAGTTTCTCGAGGGTAATCGGCTTGATGAGCATGTCGTCGAATCCCATCTCCCTGTATTTGCCCTGCATCTCCACGTCCGCCGTGATGACGCAGACGGGGATCCCGGCCAGGAAGGAGGATCTGCGCATCTCGCGCACCAGTTCCGCGCCGTCCATGACCGGCATGGACATGTCGGTCAGCACGATGTCCGCCTTTTCGGAGCCGTTCAGGATCTCCAGCGCCTCCTTGCCGTTTTCGGCCGTCAGCACCTTGCGGATGCCGAGGCGGGCGAGCATCGTCTGCAGGATCCTCTGATTGAGTTTCTGATCGTCGACGATGAGGATGTGTTTTTCCATGATCGACTCGTCCAGCTGCACCGCCGCCCTGGGCGTCCGGTGCTCGACGAAATAGGCCTCGGATTCCTTTTCCGTAAAGGCTTCGACATCCGGGATGCGGAGCGTGAAGGTGGATCCCCGCCCCACGGTCGATTCAAGTTCGAGCGTCCCCTTCATCTGCGATGAAAGCTGTTTGCAGATGGCGAGTCCCAGCCCCGTGCCCTTGGTGCTGTCATGCTCCTGCAGCTGGACGTAGGGCGACATCAGCTTCCCGATGTTTTCCCGGGAGATGCCGCAGCCCGTATCCGCCACGGAGAGGATGAACGTGCCGCCGTCGTATGAGGCGTGGACCGTTATCATCCCCTTGGTGGTGAATTTCACCGCGTTGCCGATGAGGTTGAAGAGGATCTGGCGGATCCGCTGGGGATCCAGCTTCAGGAAGGGCATTTTCTCGACTTTTGTGTGCAGCTGGACCGAAGTCCGGCTCGCCGCCACCTCGAAGGACGAGGCCACCTTGCCGACCAGCACGGCGATGTCCGTGGGCACGGGATGCAGCTCCATCTTCCCCGATTCGAGTTTGGAAAGATCCAGCACGTCGTTGATGAGCTCCAGGAGCGTCTGGGCGCTGGTGATGATGGCGTCGATGGCCTTTTCCTTTTCCTCCGGGTCATCGATGCCGAGCTGCAGCATTTCGGAAAAACCGATGATGGAGTTCAACGGGGTGCGGATGTCGTGGCTGACCGTCGAGAAGAAGTAGCTTTTCGCCTTTTCCGCCTTGATCGACTTGTCGCGCTCCTCCTTCAGCTGGGCGTTCATCCGCGCGTTCTCCTCGGCCTGGACTTCTATCATGTGCTCGTGCTGGGCGCGGCGGTAGAAGAAGAATCCGGATATGGTTACCACCAGGACGACGAGCCCCAGGGCGCTCAGGGAAAGCATGCCGAACAGCTCCCTTCTCTGCCGCAGGTACCGTTCCGTCGCCAGGGTGCCTGCCTGCCTGAGACCGCGGGCGAGCTGCGAATAGATCTCGGCCTTGGTTCTGACATACGCATCGTCCCACAGCAGTTCCTCTGCCCGTTTGCGGCGTTCTTCGACATTCATCTTCTGTTCTTCGGGGGGCAGCGGACAACCGCCGATCTCCTTGTGCAGAGCTTCCCGGCTGTTTCCCGATTCGATCAGATGCATGGCATGATACTCGGTGTACATCAGATTTTTGGAAATTCTCATCGCATCGGTGAGGGTGTTCTTCAGCGACCGGGAGATATGCAGAGACCCCGCTATCTTCAGCGCCAGGTCCCGGTGCCGCCCCTTTTTGGCTTCGGTGAAATACTGCTCCATGTATTCGGGCTTCGAGGTCACCACGAAGCGCCGGACCGAGTCGGTCAGCAGGTCCGTGCCCTGCCGGAAGAGGGCGTTGGCGACGAAATACCGCAGATGGTTGTCGTAATTCTGATTCTGAGCGAAGGTTATCGAATCGACCCTGACGGCCGTGTAGATGATCGTGGCCGTGGACAGGACGAGAAGACAGTAGAGGAATACCGGAGTCCCGGCGAAGGCCGAATGGTGTTTTGTCATGAGAGTGTTCTCCTCCGTTTACTTTTCAGCAGGGCGGCGAGTTCGGAAATGTCCCCTGCGCCCAGGAGCAGGACCACGGTCCCCGGGGCGTTGTTTTCGAGATCGGCGGCGAGTTTTTCCCAAGGCAGTTCGCCGAGGCGGCTTCCGGGGATCCGGGCGCACAGGGTCCCGGAATCCGCCTTGCCCGTCTCGCTCCAGGCGGCGAAGACGGGGAGGATCGTCAGCTCGTCGGCTTCGCTCAGGACCCGGACGAAGTCATCGAAGAAGCGCTCCAATCGGGCGTACCGGTGGGGCTGAAAGACCACGTGGAGCCTTTTTCCGGGGTGCAGGCGCCGGACCAGCGCGATGGAGGCGCGGACCTCGGTGGGATGGTGGGCGTAGTCCTCGATGAAGCAGACGCCGTTCTCCTCGTTCAGGATCCCCATGCGGCGTTCGATGCCGGCGTACCGCGCCACGGCGGCCGTCGCCGCTTCGCGGCTCACGCCCAGCAGTTCCGCCGCCCGGACGGCCAGGGCCGCGTTGCGGGCCATGAAGCCGGAAAAACCGGCGAAGACGTCGGGCTGCTCCGCCTCGTAAAGGCGGGGATGACCGTGATAGAATTCCCGGAGTTCCGGGGTCCCGGCGATGAGCAGCAGCTCGGAATTCCGTCCGAAGGTCCGGAAATTGGCTTCGAGAGCGGCGGGGCCGCCCACGCTCCACTCGTGGTCACCGTCGATGTTGGGCACGATGCCCAGAAAGGGGCGGATGCAGGTGTGGGTGCCGTCGGATTCGTCCACTTCGGTGACGAAGAGATCGCCGTCGCCCGTGAGGGCGGAGCTCCCTTCGCACCGGTCGGCGCCGATGAGGGCCCCGGGATTGCGGCCGCACTTTTCCAGAATGGTGACCAGCATGGCGGTGGTGGAGCTTTTGCCGTGGGAACCCGAGACCGCCGCGACTTTTTTGTAGCGGGAAGCGAATTGTCCGAGGAATTCTCCCCGGCGAATCTGAGGGATCCCCAGTTCCGCCGCCCGGCGGCGTTCGCAGTTTTCCGGTCCCACCGCCGAGGAGTAGACGACGAGACCGGTGCCGGGCCGCACCTGTTCCGGACGATGCCCGGTGAAAATTTCCGCGCCGAGGGGGCGCAGGGCCTCCGCTTTGGGGGAAAAGGCCGAATCCGACCCCCGGACCTGAAATCCCGCTTCGAGAGCCAGCTTGGCCAAGGGGGCCATCCCAGCGCCGCCGATGCCGATGAAGTGGAGCCTTTTCATTTCTGGAACTGGGTGACGTAAAGGTGTCGGTAGACGCCGTTCTGCTCCATCAGCGACTCGTGGGTCCCGGACTCGACGATGCGGCCGTTTTTCATGACCAGGATCTTGTCCGCATGGCGCACGGTGGCCAGACGGTGGGCGATGGCGAAGACGGTCCGGTTGACCATGACCTTGTCGAGGGCCTCCTGCACCATCTTCTCGGTGACGGTGTCCAGTGCGCTGGTGGCTTCGTCGAGGATCAGGATGGGGGGATTGCGCAGGATGGCACGGGCGATGACCAGGCGCTGCTTTTCGCCTCCCGACAGCTGGCAGCCGCCTTCGCCCGTGGGGGAGTCGTACCCCCTGGGGTGGTTGCCCCCCGTGATGAAATCGTGGGCGTTGGCGAGCTTGGCCGCGCTTTCGATCTGCTCCCGCGTCGCCCCGGGCGAACCGTAGGAAATGTTGGCGGCGATGCTTTCGTTGAAGATCACCGGGGTCTGCCCCACCACGCCGATGAGGGAGCGCAGGGAGGTGATGGAAAGATCCCGCACATCCGTGCCGTCGATCTTGACGGAACCGGAACTCACGTCGTAGAACCGCGCCAGCAGATTGGCCACGGTGCTCTTGCCGGAGCCCGTCTCGCCCACCACGGCCACCATTTCGCCCTTGCCGATGGTGAAGCTCACGTCGTCGAGAATGGGCTGGCCGGGCTCGTAGGAAAAGGAGACGTGTTCGAGGGTGATCTTCTCCGAAAAGTCCTTCTTTTCCAGGGCATCGGGCTTTTCGGGAAGTTCCGTCCGGGTGTCCAGCAGCTCGAAGAAGCGGTCGGCGCCCGCCATGGACTTCTGGATCGCAGTCACCACCTTGGCCAGGTCCTTGATGGGCCGGTAGGCCATGAAGATGGGCGCCAGGAGCGCGGTCAGCTCCGTCAGGGTGACGCCCCGGCTGTAGCTGTAGATCATGAAGGCCAGCGAAGCGGTCACCGCCACCAGCTCCATGGAGGGCGACACCAGCATGTGGAGCCGGAGCGCCCGGATGACCTGTTTCACGTAGCGTTTGTTGGTTTCCTCGAAACGGGCGTTTTCATAGGACTCCGTGTGGAAGGCCTTGATGGCGGTGATGCCCGAAAAGACCTCGTGCATCCGCGAAAAGACCTCGGCGATGCAGGCGTAGCTTTTCTTGTAGATCTTGCGGATCTTCCGCCCCAGCAGCTGGACGGGCAGGATCAGCAGCGGGAACCCCAGGAAGAGGATGACCAGCAGCGCGTAGCTGTGGTACTGGCGGCAGGCGACGATGACGGCGCAGATGCAGCCGATGATCTGCAGCGGCGCGTTGGTCAGGTCCTCGATGCTGTGCGAAACGCAGTACTCGAGGACCGAGGTGTCGTTGGTGCAGCGGCTGATGAGTTTGCCCGTGTCGTTGCCCGAGTAGAAGCGCAGGGACTGATCGGTCAGATGCTCGAAAAGGTCCTGCCGCAGATCCGCCACCACCTTCGTCCCCACGTAGCGGGTGCAGAAGCCGTTGATGTAATGGGCCACGCTCTTGAGGAGCCAGAGCAGCGAGAAGAAGACCCCGTAAAGGGCCATGAGCTGCCAGGCGATGTGTCCTTCGCCGTTGACGATGTCGAAGGTCCACCTCTTCGGCCAGGTGACGGTGACGCTCGTTCCTTCGACCACGGCGGGCAGGTGGAACTGACTGATGGCCGAACGGGCCTGATCGAGAATGCTTTTGAGCTTCGGATCGTTGACCGCCGCGGGGGGCAGCCCCGTCTCTTTCGCCGAAGAGGGAACGTTCACCACGTTGGCCGGCTCCACCGCTCCCACCATCTTGGGCAGGACCAGCAAAGTGACGAAAAGGGAGCCGCCCACCAGGATCCCGGCGGCGATGCCCACGGCCAGGACCTTCCAGTAAGGCTTGACGTAGGAAAGGAGCCTGCCGTAGGTGGCGGCGGAGGAACGGACCGAGTGGCTCATCAGGCGAAGAATCCGGCGATGCAGTCGCGGACGTACTGCCGCTGTTCCGCAGTGGATTCAGGATAGATGGGCAGGGCCAGCACTTCGGCGGTGGCCGCTTCGGTGACGGGGAAGTCTCCGGGCTTGCCGCCCAGATCCCGGAAGCAGTTCTGCAGGTGCAGCGACAGGGGGTAGTAGATGGCGCAGCCCACCTCTTTTTCGGTGAGGCAGGCCTTGAGGGCGTCACGCTTGCCGCCCTTGACCCGGATGACGTACTGGTTGTAGATGTGCCGGACATCGTAGGCCGCGCACTTGGGGGTGACGATGACCCCTTTCGCTTCGAGGTCCTTGAAAAGCTCGGCGTATTCGGCGGCGTTGCGCTGACGGGCGGCGCTCCAGGAGTCGAGGGCCTTCAGCTTCACCGAAAGGACCGCCGCCTGAAGGGCGTCCAGGCGGAAGTTCCCGCCCACATACTCGTGGATGTAGGTCTTGCTCTGGCCGTGGTTGCGGTAGATCTTGAGGAGCTGGGCCTTTTCCGCGGTCCGGCAGGTGACGGCCCCGCCGTCGCCGAAACAGCCCAGATTCTTGCTGGGGAAGAAGCTGAAAGCGCCGTAGTCGCCGATGGAGCCCACCCGGCGGCCCTTGTATTCGGCGCCGATGGCCTGACAGGCGTCCTCGATGACGAAGAGCCCGTGCTTTTCGGCAAGACTCATGATGGGATCCATGTCGGCGGCCTGCCCGAAAAGATGGACGGGGATGATGCCGCGGGTCTTCGGGGTGATCTTTTCCGCGACTTTGGCGGGGTCGATGTTGAAGGTCACGGGGTCGATGTCGGCGAAGACGGGCTTCGCTCCGGCCCGGACGATGGCGCCCACGGTGGCGAAGAAGGTGAAGGGCGAGGTGATGATCTCGTCACCGGGCTTGAGCTGTTCCGCCATCAGCGCGATGAGGAGCGCGTCGGAACCGCTGGTGACGCCCACGCAGGCGCCGGAACGGCAGTAGGCGGCGAGTTCGGCTTCCAGCTTTTCCACCTTGGCGCCGAGGATGAAGCGCTGGGATTCGCAGACTTCGGCGATCGCTTCGAGGATCTCCCCCTTCAGCGACTGATATTGAGGACAGAGGTCGAGCAGCGGAACTTTCATTTGCTTTGAGGATCCTTCCGAATTTGTGATATGTACGAACAGAACATTACTTTTTGACGGCGGGAGCCGGGGCCGGAGCCGCTTTCGGGGCGGGGGCGGGCGCGGGCGCCGGAGCGGCCTTCTTCGCAGGAGCAGGCGCGGGGGCCGGGGCGGCTTTCTTCGCCGGGGCCGCGGCGGGAGCCGCGGGAGCAGCCTTCTTCACCGGAGCGGGGCCGCCTTCGCGCCGGGAGCCGGACACGCCTTTTTCGCCGGGGCGGCGCACTCCTTTTGCGCCAGATCTCCGGCCGCGGGGGTCTGAGCGGCCTTGGCTTCGGCGGCGGCCCGGGCCCGTTCACGTCCCCGCATGTACCAGACGCCGGCACAGGCGCCGACGATGAGGAGCAGGATCAGCACGATGAGGAGCCGGCCTCCCCAGGAGCCGGCCACCCGGCGGGGGACGAAGGAGCTTCTGATCTTTTTCCCGGCGGGCATTTCGGGCGAGAAGGTGAAGATGTTGCCCATGGCCCGGCTCATGCGCATACGCCGGTTGACGGCGCAGCCCGTGGCTTCGAGGAACCGGGAAAGATCCCGGCGGTAGAGTTTCACCAGCGAGACCGCCACCACGGGGCCGCCGAAAATGAGGATGATCCCCAGCAGGACCGACAGGATGTCCCAGATGGAAACCGTCTGCAGCTGCTTGGTGATGAAGGCCACGGAACTGCCCAATGCGGCAATCCCGATGCCGCCGCCCATGAGGAGCATGGAGGCGTTCCCGCTGTTGTTTCCGGAACTGGGCACCGGGGGGACTTTCCCCGAAGAAAGCTGGGCGCCCAGCTCCTTCTGGGCTCCGGCGGCCTTGGTGTTGAAGAACTTGCTGATCTGTTCACCAACGAAGTTGCCGAAGCGGTAGAAGGGATTTTTCAAGGCTTCGCTGATCGAAACGGGCTGTTCCACGAAGGCGGTGACCTTGGCGTCGAAGATGCCCCCGCCGGCGGCGAAGAAAAGTCCCCGCTTGCCGACGAAAAGGTTCCGCATGTTGCCCGAACTGACCGCCACGGCCAGAGTCTGCCACGGGGGCTTGATCGAGGCGGTGGGCGAAAGTTCGATGTAGAGCACACAGATGTTGCTCATGGTGACGATGCGCTTGTGCTCGGCCAGATCCTTGACGGGGACGGCCAGCGTGAAGTGGCGTCCGTCCATGACCAGTTTCCCCGCCTGCAGGGGGGAGTCGGCCGCCAGATCGAAGAGGGAGGCCAGCGAAACGAAGTTGTTGAGCAGTTCCTTGAGGTAGCGCTGGAAAAGCATGAACTTGTGGAGCACGTCCAGCCCCGCCAGAGCGGTCCCGGCGTTGAGGTCCTGGGTGCAGCACTCCTTGAGCTGGGAGATGACGGGATCCTCGGCGGTGATCTTGCTCAGGACCTCCTGATCGATCGCTTCGTAGAGGCCGGCGAAAGCGGGTTTCGCCTTGCTCCAGGCGTCGTAGGGGGCGATCTTCTTCTCGAAGCTGCGCCATTCCTCGACGGAAAGGCGGTTGTCTTCGAGCATTTCGGCGCACTGGGGAAGCGCGAAGAAGCTTTCGATCTGGGCGCGGCGCAGGGGATTGAGCCGGTCATTCAGGTCCAGACGGCGGTCCGCACGGGGAAGCGCCAGCACCGACTTTTCCAGCATGGCCCGGACCTCTTCGGGGGCGCGGACGTCGGCGGCCAGATCCTTCTTGGCCACCCGGTCGGGCTCCTCGCTGAAGAACTCCAGTGTCTCGGAGTTGAGGAAGTAGTTGTCGATATCCGCCTTCACGGTCAGATACGGGGCGTAGACACCGGCGGTGTCGGGGCCGAAGCAGAGCAGAGTGCCGTCGTCCTGGCGGAGCTGCTCCCGCCAGGCGCTGCAGGCGGCGCATTCGGCCAGAAACTTGTCGATCAGAGCCGCGTTGACCCCCTTGGCGCCGGAAACGTCGTCCGTGCTGCCGGCGGTCTTCATGATGAGTTCGATCCGCTCGTTGACTTCCGGGGGCTGGTCCGGGTCGGGCGTGACGACGCCGTCGCCGTTGCTGTAGGAACGGCTGCGGATGGCCTTGTCGTTGCGGAGTTCGTCGAGGGTGAGGGTGGCGGCGTCGGGCTTGTTCAGATTCTTGAGGATCAGCCGGGCGGAATCCAGCATGGCGGTGCCCACGGGCGTGGTGTCGTCGATGGCGGAAAGCAGCAGGATGTCGGAGCCTTCCTCGAAGCCCTTGCCGTCCTTCATGTTGGTCAGCAGGAATTCGATGGCCCGGCGGATCTCGTCGGTCCGGATCCGGCCGTCGTTGTCGGCGTCGACGAAGGCGAGAAAGCGTTTGTCCATCCGCAGGGAGTTGACGTCGATGCAGTTCAGCGCCCAGAAGGCTTCGTCGAGTTCGAGGATAGACCGCAGATCGGCGAATTTTTCGATGTGAAGCTGATAACTCCCGCCGACCTTGCTGTAGGTCATGCCCTTTATCGTGTCCGTGTCACCCATGATGCGCACAAGCTCCGTGTCTTCGTTGTTGATGCTCGACTCCCTCCGGGAGGCGGTCCCGGAACTGTTCCAAAGGGTTCCTCCCCCGGAAAAGGAGATCCCCTTTTCGAAAAGAGGTCCTCCGGTAAAAATGGCGCTCTCAATGCGATTCGAACGCATGACCTGCTCCTTAGGAGGGAGCCGCTCTATCCAGCTGAGCTATGAGAGCTTTCCACTTGTACTTTCCATAATATAGCAGTGAAGAGCCGGAAAGTCAACCTGTCGTATTGACATTTTTCATCACTGGCGGGAAAATCGACGGTCCGGGCCGGATCGCGCCGCCGGGATCGCGGCGGCGCGCGCAGGATCGTCAGGGAAAAGGCGAAAGGAGAAAAATGGACATTCTGAGTGCCGAGGAAAAGTTGGCCGCATGGGTCGCCCGGACGGCGGGAACGGGGCCGGTCTTCAGGGGAAATTTGCCGCCGGGGGTGCGGAGCGGCTTCCAGCTGCAGCTGGTTTCCGGGATCCCCGCGGGGCCCCGCCGGGTGAATGAATTCACCGCCAGGCTCAAGGGGATCTCCCCCGACAGAAACCTCTTCTGGGGGTCCTTCCAGGCCCTCTTCGCGGCGCTGCCGCTGGAAAAATACAGCGGGCTCCTCTACGTGGACGTGAAAAGCGAGGTCCTCTTCACCCAGGAGGAAAGGGAGGGGCTTCTGCTGCACACGGGCAGCATCGAACTGGAAGTTTCCTTTGTTTGAGGTGAAAGATGAGTACGAATTCCAATGCCGGACTGTTTGCCGGGGTCAACGGAAACTGCCGGATCACCCCCTTCATCCCCGTGTTCCGGGAGTCGGACCGGCTTCAAATGCTCTCGTGCCGGGGACTTCTGAATGAAGACCGGGTGGAAACCGCCCTGCTGCTCCTCTGCGGGGAATTGACCGGGCTGACCGTGGACCGGAAACTCTTCCGGACCGTGATCCCGCCGGGGGCAGCCGGGGCCTGCGCCGCGGGGCTCACGGAAGAGATTCCCTGCGCGGATCCCGGATTCCGGACCTGGCAGGCCCGTTTCTTTTCCCGTGACACGGCGGAAGAGCCCGTTTCCGTCTCCGGACTTCTGGCGGGCAAACTGCCCCTGCCGGGGTGGTTCCGCATCACGGGGACCATGCTCCGGGAATCGGTGACGGTCGCCTCGCTCCGGGTGCTGGAAAGGCGCCGGACCCTGCAGGCGGAAAAGGGGCTTCCGGCCGGGGCCGACGTCTGTTTACTTGCCCTGACGGTCGTTTGCCCGCTCCAGACGCCATGACCGGGGCGGCACCTCCCCGAAAGGCCGGTCGGAGTGGTTGATGAGCATGACGGAACCGTCGGAATAGTGCTCTTCGATGACGCCGGGGGCGACCTCGTCGTGCTCCTCGATGAACTCCAGCTGCAGATCGCTCATGGTGTCGTACTCCGCGGCCCGTTCGGCCAATGCGGCGATGCCGGAATCCAGTTCCTCGTCGGTGGAGCAGCGCAGATCGGGCTCCGGCTTGTCCTGCGAGGGACGGAACTTGGCGTGGAAGTAGGCCGTGGGACGGCCGCCCCATTCCAGATTGCAGAGGTGGAGTTCGGGATCGTTCTTGATCACCTCGTTGACGGTGGTGAAAGCGCAGTTCGAGGTCACGATGCCGTGATAGACCAGGCTCCAGAAGGGGATGAAGCGGTCGATGAGCGCGGGCGGCTCCTTCAGTTTGAGGCCGAAAGTGGCGTAGAGGACGTAGTCCAGATCGCCGATGCAGAAGTCGATGGAGCCTTCCGAAGAGCTGGCGCCGAAGACCTCCCTCGCCAGCGCCAGCGTTTTGCTCCGCCAGAAGGCGTTCTCCTCCTTGGAAAGGGGATGGTCCGGATGGAAGCAGGCGTTGGGCTGGGCGATGGAGGCCACGTCCAGATAGTGGGTCCCCCGGAACCCGAGCTCTTTCATCGCCGCGAAATCCTCTTTGGCGAAGCGCTCGAAAGCCTCTTTGGGGCAGAGATAGTAGGACTGCCCGCCGCCCCATTTGCCCCCCAGGTGAAAGGAGCCGTCCTCATCCACCAGCCGGTCGTGAGGTGTGCACCGCTTCGAGAAGGAGTAGGAGTCCACCAGATTGGTGTGTCCCGCCATAAGGTAGCCGCACTCCTCCGCGTACTTGAGGAGTTCCCGCAGCTCCTCTTCGCTCCCGAGGGTCTTTTCCACGGGGAACAGATCGGGGAAGGCCCCGTCGTGGCCCCCTTTGTTCCAGCCCACGAGGCAGAATTCGGCATTGTCGATCCCGGCGGCCTTGAAGCGGCGCAGGATCTCCTTCGCCCGCTTGAAGGTGATGGCCGCATGGACCGGCGGCTCGTTTTCCTCGGTCTGCTCCAGGATCGTCGAGGGCACGGGTTTCCACGCCATGCGCATCCGGACCATGATGGAGCGGACGCTTCGGGCGAGGATCGGGTTTTCGGCGCACCGCTCCTTCAGGGGACGGCAGACGCCGCGGGCGATTTGGAAATTCCGGTAGCACCGGGCCATACCGGCGTAGGAGGCTTCCCTGCCTTCGAGCCGCAGAAGCCGGATCTCGGGCGTGACGGCGGACTTGCCGAAGACGGCGAGAAGTTTGTAGGCGCCGCCGCGGACTTCGACTTTCAAAGAGTAGTTGTACCGGGCCCCCGTGACCACGGCGAGGACGCCCGAATCCCCGGTGTTGACGCCGAAAACGGGGGTGGACCAGCCTTCATTGTACTCCTCGACGGCGTCGGGCCGGGCTTTGAAGAAGATCACGCCGCCGCAGGAGCTGGAACTGCGCACGTTGGGGATGAGGAAGAATCCCGGAGTGCCCGCGGGAACGGAAAAATCCTCCAGTTCGACTTCGAACTTTTCCTCCCCGGTACAGGCGGGAAGCCGGATCAGCCCCTCCTCTTCGACGAGGTTTTTTTCGGCGACGGTCTTGCCGTCCCTGACGATGCGCAGGATATTCATCACACTCCTCCTTGTTTTCAGTCTTTGCGCCGGAAGCCCCGCTGGCGGGCCGCTTCGTAGAGCAGAATGGTGGTGGCGGTGGCCACGTTGAGGGAATCGATCTTCCCCAGCATGGGGATAACGGCGGGGAGATCGGCGTTTTCGAGCCAGAAATCGGTGAGCCCGGTCTGCTCCGTGCCCATGACGATGGCCACGGGCCCCCGCATGTCGATGTCGGTGTAGCACTTGTCGGTGTGGGGGGTGGTGGCGATGGAAAGGATCCGGTGCTCCTTGAGCCAGGCCAGGGCGCTTTCATTGTCGGTCTCGGCCAGCGGCACGGAAAAGAGGGCCCCCGTGCTGGCCCGGATCACGTTGGGGTTGTAGATGTCGGTCTGCCGGTCGCAGATGATGAGCCCGTCGACCCCCGCAGCGTCGGCGCTCCGGAGCATGGAGCCCAGATTGCCGGGTTTCTCGATGGACTCCGCGAGAAGATAGAGGCCGTTTTCCCGGACGGGGATCCCGGAAAGTTCGTGCTTGAGCATTCTCGCCACGGCCACCAGCCCCTCGGGCCGGTCCCGGTAGGTCACTTTGGTGAGCAGATGCGGGGGGACCTGAAAGAGCCGCACCCCCTTGGCGTTGAGGCGTTCCAGCAGGGGGAATTCGTTTTCGCCGAGGAAAAGTTCCGGCGAAAACCACGCTTCGGTGAGGACCATGCCGTATTCATCGGCCCGGGTGAGTTCCCGGTAGCCTTCCAGCACGGTGAGCTGTTCCTTTTCCCGCTCCCGGCGTTCCCGCAGCCGGACCAGATGTTTTATTCCCTCGTTGTGGGTGCTGGTGATCTGAGTGACTTCCATAAAAACCAAACCTTTTCCGATAAAATTGCCGTCGGGCCATAATATAGCACGGCAAAAGGGGTTTTGCCAGTTTTTTCTTCACGATGCAAAAAATATGTTTTCCCGGACTTGACTTTCGTTCCGGTTGGTGTTAAGTTATTACCACGTGCCTTTGAAATTGCCGTCAAAAGAGATTGCTTGTCGAAAGGGAGATGTCATGAACTGTTCCGATACCCGAAA
>JAFSYV010000144.1 GCA_017443585.1 Lentisphaeria bacterium
ATACGCCTCCTTCGAAGACGTCCGGGTGGGCTGCGGCAAGGGGCCGAAACTTCAGGAGCACGAGATCTTTTCCAAGCTCGACTTCGCCGTCAAGGAGTGGCTGGTCAAGGGGACGAACACCGTCACGGTCACCTTTTCCGCCTGCGGTACGGCCTTCACCGATCTGCGGCTGGAAAAAAGCTACATCTTCAATCACTACCGCCCCGACGAACTCGTCGTGGAGTACGTTCTCGAAAACATCGGCAAGACGCCGCAGAAGGCCTTTTTGAGCATCCGCAGCTTCTTCCACCGCACGGGCAAGAACAACATCTACTTCCTGCCCCGGACCAAAGGACAGGAACGGCTCGTCCAGAGCAAGTATCTGGAGTTTTCCAAGCTCCCGCCGAAACGCTACCTCGCCGTGGCCGCCGACGACAAAAGCGGGCTTCTCATGCAGTTCCCCGCCGACAGCTGCGCCGGGTTCATGTGCTGGTTCCTGAAGGAGGGCTACCCCACTCAGGAGTTCTTCAGTGACGAACGCACCCTCGCTCCCGGAGAGAAGCGCAAGATCACCGTCAAGATGATCTTTGCGAAAGACGTCTACGCCCTCATGGCCCGGAAGGACCTGCAGACCGTCAAGATCAAGGGCGCCGTGCCGCCTCAGGTGGACCAGCTCAATCAGCAGGAAGACGCCTCCTACACCACCCGCGCCGTCAAGCCCGAAGCCCCCGCGGACACCAACTTCGTGGACATCACTATGAACCGCCAGTTCAACGACTCCTGGCGGGCGGTCGCGCTGCCCAAGGCGGTCCCGGCGGAAAAGATCGCCGTCTTCCAGCTGGAAAACGGACTGCCCTCCATGGACCGCCCCGTGGGCTTCGTCCTCAGGGGCCGGGAGCTGCTGCTCTTCGTTCCGGGCCTCGCCCCCGGCAATTCCCCCTGGCGCGCCCAGGTGATCGGTGATTTCTGGCAGTCCCGGACTTCCGGAAACGCCGCCGTCGGCCCCATCAGCTTCCCCTGCCGGGTCTTCTTCAACCGTACTGACGGCAAACGCCTCGATGCGGCGGCACCCGAAGGGGGCGAGATCTGCCTCAACGGCAATTTCGAGACCCCCGACCCGAAAAATCCGAAGATCCCGCAGTACAGCCAGTTCCTCGCCAACCCCAACTACCATGCCAAATGGCTGACCGAGGGCGGCTCCGGCAACAGCCGCTGTCTGCAGGGAGCGCTCCAGCTCCACATCTTCCCCGAGGTTCGGCACACCTACGACGTAACGCTTATGCTCAAGCAGATCGGCGGCAACGCCCGGACCTGGTTCTACCTCACCTTTTTCGACGCTCAGGGCAAGATGATGGAAAAGGAACGCAAGCTCCTCTTCTGCAGTGACGACGCCTTTCCGTGGAAGAAGGTCACGGCCAAGTTCATCGCGCCCGAGAATGCGGCCATGGCCACCTTGTCCATCTCCCGGAGACAGAGAGAAAACTGCGCCGTGCTCATCGACGACTTCAGCCTCAAGGCCGCGCCCATTCCCTGCGTGAAGATCCCGCCGCGGGAACTGGCCCGGAGGGAGCTGGAGATCCAGTGGAACATCCCCGTGGCCGTGCTGGAACAGTTCTCCACCGCCGTGGAGTCCCCCCACAAGAAGTGGTTCTTCCCCGCGCAAAAGAGCGCCGAAGTGCTGCTGCTGACGGCAGAAACGGGACCGGGCCGGCTTTTCAAGGAGAAGCGGGCCATCGTGGAACTGGCCTTCAGAACGCCCCTCAAGGTCAGGTGCATCCCCCTCATCCGCAAGGTGGTCTCCAGCACCGGCGGCTACGGCGTCTGGGTCATGACCTTCAAGAAGGAGCTTTCCGCCTACACCCGGGAGTGTCTCAAGGAAATCAAGACGGCGCCCAAACTCGTCATATTGACCGCCTTCCAGAGCCGCCTCCACGACAAGGACCTCCTCGACATCCTCCGGAAATTCCAGAAGGAAGGGACCAATTTCCTCTTCTACAACTGCCGTCCGCCCAAGGAACTGCTGGGGAAAAAGATCCCCTCCCCCATCCGCCCGGTAATTCCGCAGATGCGGCCCCTCGACCCGGCTCAGATGATCACCTGGTACAAAAAGGGAGATTCCTACGTCGCCGTTTCGGAGCACAGCACCCGGATCAACCCCGTGCTGGAACCCGACGGTCTGCTCACCGCCAGCTTTTCCAAGGTCCGCAACGGCCGGGATTACATGTGGTGGGAGTACGCTACATTGCCCGATCTGCAGGCGATCCGGTTCCTGAGCGGGACCACGCCGCAGGCGACGCTCGTGTCAGGAACTGAAAAGGCCGTTTCGGTCCGGGCCGCGGCCCCCTTCACGGGCAAGGCCGAAGTGCTCGTCCGCAACTAGTTCCGGGAGGAAAAATGCAAAGTGCTCCTGCCCTTGAAGCTCGCTGCCGGGCAGAATACCGTCAAGATGCCCGAGTTCCAGCTCCCCGGCGGGACCTTCATCGCCGAAGTCCGTCTGCTCGATGACAAAGGCAACGTGACCGACGCCGGAGCCTTCCGCTTCGACCGGGCGGAAACACTCCCCTTCACGGTCAAATTCGTTTCCGCCGACCGGATCGTCCCCCGGAACAAGGCCCTCGAATTCAAAGTCCTGCTTCCCTCGGTCCCCGCCGGGGCCCAAGTGGAAGCGCTGGTCGAAGACATCGACGGCCGCGTCATCGCCCGGAAACAGGTCCCCGGAGCCAAGGTCAACAGCTTCCGCATGGATCTGCCCGCGCCCCGGACGCTGCTCAACAACCTGATCGTCCGGGTGAAGAAGGACTCTTCCGTCCTCGCCGAATCCCTGACCGAGTTCTCCTCGCCCGTCGGCAAGCCCGACTTCGAGGAGTTCTACGCCATGGTGTGGGGCAACTCCAGCGCCCTCAAGAAGGCCATGGGCATCGACGCGGGGACCCTGGGCGGCATGGACTGGGGCAACACCGGCGTCTACATCCGCGACATGCGGCTCCTGGACGCCGATCCCTCGCCCATGGGCATGTATAAATACAGCACCACCAGCCGCCTCTACCGGGGCGACCGGAAATCCGATCCGGTCCGCAATCCCTGTTTCTCCGATCCGGCCTTCCATCAGGAAAATGCCAAACGGCTTGCCGACAGGTCGAAGATCCTGAATTTGCGCTACTACGACGTCCAGAACTTCTGGAGCGGCGACGAACAGTATCTGGGCGCCTCGGTCTGCTACTCGCCCCACTGCCTCAAGCTCTTCCGCGAAGAGCTGAAGAAGGCCTACGGCACAGTGGAAGCCTTGAACAAGGAGTGGGGCACGACCTTCGGCTCCTTCGACAAGGTGGTCCCGCAGCAGCAGAACGAACTCAAGGATCCCAACAACCTGTCGCCCTGGCTGGATCACAAGCTCTTCATGGCGAAGGTCTACGCCGACGGCCAGTTCGGCTGGTTCGCCCGTGAGCTGGCCAAGCACACCTCCCACGTGAAATTCGGTCCCAGCGGCACCGCCAATCCCGGACTGGGCTATGACTGGTATCAGATGATGAAGCACTGCAAGCTCCTGAGCTATTACAGCGGGATCCAGGTCAAGCTGATCCACGACTTCGGCGGCAAGGAGATCAGGGCCGGAAGGTGGGGATGCTACACCCACGCCCACATCGATCAGGAGCCCTACGTCTACGAGCCCATGTGGGAAGGGCTGATCCGGGGGTCCAACATGGCGGCGGTATGGCCGCCCACCATGGTCAACGGCGACGGTTCTCCCCTGCGGAACTTCTTCCACGCCTCCCGCTCCCTGATGGAACTGAAGCGGGGCATCGCCAAACTCTGGCTGTCGGCGGAAAGCCGTCCCGAGATCGCGCTGCTCTACTCCCAGAGCTCCCTCTACTGTGCCATGAACAGCCTCGGTTCCGCCGAGTGGAACAACAGTCTTTCCTCGTGGGTCAAGCTCCTCGAAGATCTGAAATACGACTGCCGCTTCATTTCCTATGAGCAGCTGGCGCAGAAGGGTGTGCCGCCGCAGTACAAGGTGATGATCCTCCCCTGCTCCCTTTCCCTGTCGCCCGCGGAGACAGCGCAGCTCGTGGAGTTCGTCAAGCGCGGCGGCACATTGATCGCCGACCTGGCTCCCGGCCGCTTCGACGGCCACGGCAAACGGTGGAACAATCCGGCTCTGGCGGAACTTTTCCCGGCCTCCTCCGCACCCATCAAGCCCGATTTCAAGGACATCCCCGGCATCGGCCGCATGAAGGCAGGCGAACCCGGACTGCCCGTCGATACCTTCCGGCAGGTGGGAAAAGGCCGGGCCGTCCTCCTCAATCTGGCTTTCGGCCAGTACCACTTCATCAAACTGGGCGGCACCGGGGGTGAACTCAGCACCGCCGTTTCCGCCGACGCCAAGTTCCAGCAGACCTGCCGCGACCTGACGCGCAAATATCTGGTCCAGGCGGGCGTCCGGCAGGATGTGCGGGTCCTCGACGCCAAAGGCCGGGAGTTCCCCTGCATCGGCACCATGCGCTTCGACGGCCCCAACCGAATCCTCGCGCTCCATGTGAACGGCGGCGGCAAGAACGTGGGACGCTTCGACTTTGCCAAGTCGGTTCCCGTCACGGTGAAGCTGGCGCAGGAGGGTCACGTCTACGACGTCCGTCAGGGCAAATACCTCGGATTCACCGACACCTTCAAGAGCGCCCTGCTCCCCGCCTGGTCGCGCATCTACGCCGTCCAGTCCAAGGCGACCAAGGCCGTGCGTATCTCGGCTGTCCCCGCCCTCGAGGCAGGGCAGGTCCTCGAGCTTGCCGTCACCGCCGAAGGCGCCGAAGGGCCCCAGGTGTTCCATCTGGAGGTGACGGACCCCGCGGGGAAGCGGCAGGCCGTCTATGCGAAGAACTGCCGCGCCGAAGGACCTTCCGCGAAGATCCGCTTCCAGCTGCCCTTCAATGCACCGAGAGGGAACTGGCGCGCGGAAGCGACCCAGGTGAGCACCGGACTCAAGGCCGTTCACACCTTCGCGGTAAAGTAAGTACGCCCCCGGAAACTTGAAAAACATGAGTTTCCGGGGTATATTAAAACGTTCCAGGGAAATTCGAACGAAACTTCAAGAAGGAGATACCGAAAATGACACTTCCCGTTTACAAAGATCCTGCCAAATGCCGTTACGACATCGTCAGTCTGGGCGAGATCATGCTCCGTCTGGATCCGGGCGATGAACGGATCCACACCGCCCGCTGCTTCCGGGTCTGGGAAGGGGGCGGCGAATACAACGTGGCCCGGGGGCTCCGGCGCTGTTTCGGGCTCCGCGCCGCCGCCGTCACCGCCTTCGCCGACAACCCCGTCGGGCGGCTGGTCGAGGACTTCATGCTTCAGGGCGGCGTGGACACGACCCTCGTCCGCTGGGTCCCCTATGACGGCGTGGGC
>JAFSYV010000145.1 GCA_017443585.1 Lentisphaeria bacterium
ATGGTGAAGTAGATGCGTCCCGATTCCCCCCGCGGCCGAAGGGCCTTCCCCGAAAGCGTCAGCTTTTCGGGATCCCACGCCACCTCTTTCAGCTCCGCGTTCCCCTGTTCGATGTGCATGTCCGTCCCGAGGATCCACGGATAGGGCCGGGCCTCGGAAATGCGGTACAGACGGCAGATCCCCGACGGGATGGAGACGGGGAAGGATTTTTCATACGTCCCCACATACTCCCCGTTCCAGAATTCGAAGACCCGGTAGGCTTTTTCCGCTTCCAGCCCCAGCCGGGCGAACTCCACTTCGGTCTCGAAGGCGGGGGTGTTCGGGCGGGAGTTGAAGACCGCCGCGAGCATGTACTTTTCCCACGGGGTGCTGATAGGCTTTTTCAGGATGTGGCAGCCGCCTTCCACGGTGGGCCGGTCGAAAAGGTCCACGGGGACGGGGATCCCGCCCGTCCGGGGCAGGATGGACTTGAGCATCCGGAGCCGTTCCGGATCCATGCCCGGCAGATAATCGTGCAATGTCACGGGGCTGTCGCCGCTGAGGCCGAACATGGTGGTGACCATGCGGGCGAATTCCAGCGGGACCGGCTTGTCGATGGTGAAGACGTTCAGGTCGTTCACGTAAGTCTTGCCATTTGTGAACCACACCGCCGAGGCGTTCTGCATGAAGGAGTCGATGTTGGCGAAGTGGTCGTCGTGCATGCAGTAGGCGGCGTTCTGCCAGTTGCTGAAGGGATACTGGGGCCTGGTCTCGCCGAAATCCCGGGTTACCCGGGCGGAGTTGATGAGCCCGATGTAGTTCGGGCCGGAGCCCACCGCGGTCTGGAATCCGGTGTCTCTTCCCGCGGCCTCGCGGAGCGCGCCGAACACCTTGTCCATGACCTCGCGCCGCTGCAGCGTGGGATCCGTGCATCCGGGGCCGCAGGCGGGTTCGAGGAAGTCCATCATGTAGGCCCGCACCCCCAGTTCCCGGTAGAAGGAAAAGACCTTTTTCAGATACGCGGCGGTTTTGGGGTGCGTCCCGTCGAAATAGTACCGCCCAAGGGTGCCCTCGGCGTATTTTGTGCTCAGTTCCCAGCCTCCGGGCCACTCCCGGCGGAGCGGTTTCCCGTCGGGGCCTTTGAAAAGATTTCCTTCGTTTTCCTCGAAGGTCTCCTTTGCGTCCTCGAAGAACCAGAAGGGGGAGAACCAGAACTTGAAGCGCCAGCCTTTTTTGGCGGCTTCGCGGTAGAACGCTTCGTAATTGCGCCCCTTGGAGTCGTTCTTGAACTCCATCCAGTGGCCGGGGAGACTGTCCTTCATGGTGTGGTGGTTGTTGCCGCCGATGAGCTTCAAATTGAATCCCGCCATTTTGGTGTCGCAGAAATCCATGACCTCCCGGACCCGGTCTTCCCAGACGAACCGGTCCCAGCCGCAGCCGACCACCACGCCGCAGGTCCCGGAAAAATCCGGCTTGTAGCGTTGATAGACGTCGTCCGCCCAGAATTCGAGGGCCCGGTACGGATCGCTGAAGTACTCGATGCGGAGCGTTTCCATGGCAAGTTCCCCGCCGGGGTTCAGGAGCCCGGAGGCGTGGCACACGGCGCTGTATTCGCCGATGCAGTTTTTCTCCGTGTTCCAGAAGATGGGGTGCGAGCTCCTCATGCGGTCGAGGGTGATGAAGGAAAGGAGAAGAGTCCGCTTCGTTTTCCTGTCGGAAAGGTGGCAGAGTGTGCCGGAATTGGTGCCGTTCGGGTGGTGCTTGACGAAAAAGCAGGAATCCCCCTTTTCCTCCCGGATGTGCCGGACCGTGGTGTACCAGGGATTCCAGCAGAGCTGCAGGATCCGGTCCGGGTCGTCCCCCAGATCCGCCCGGAACCCCTGTTCGAAAGAGCCGTGGAGCACGCTGCACGGCCCCACCGTCACGGGAGATTTCGACTCGTTCCGCAAGGTCACGGTCACTTCGGCGCAGTTTCCGTCTCCCTTCACCTCACGGATCCAGCGGATCCCGTTTTTGAAGAGGAATTCCTCCCGGGCCTCCCCGGCGGGAACGGGAGCCGCGGGCGCCTCTTCGGCGTCTTCGAGCAAATATTGTTCATCGTCCAAAACGACGCTTCCGGAAAGATTTTTGAACGCAAGAAGAGAATCTCCTGCATTCTCGAAGGAAAGTTTCCCCCCTTCGAGCCGCCACTTCAGGGGAAGACGAGTCTCATTCATTCCGCATCACCTTTCATGCCTTATTATTTCGATATCGTCCCCGCGGGGAACCAGACCGTCAGGGGATTTGTTTCACACATGAGATTTCCGGCGGAAGCGTAGTCGCAAAGAGGGATCCCCCGCCACAGCGCGCGGACGTTCGCTTCGGGGAGGTCGCCCCGGGAGTCCGCCGCGAGGACCAGCGGCCCCCGCTTCACGGCGACGTAAGGCGAACCGTCGGGGGCGGGGATCTCGCGCAGCGTGAAGTCGAAGGTGAGTTTCAGCCGGTCCCCGGGGATCCACTCCCGGTCGATTTCCAGATATTTGCCGGGAATGAAGGGGATCGCAGAACCGTCGAGCGTCACTTGCGCGAGGAATCCCGGCGTCCGGAGCCGGAGCTTCCGGCGGCCCCCCGTCGTGAAGTGCAAGGTGGCTTCGGGCTCGCAGGGGTAGTTCCCCTCGATGACCAGGTCTCCGGAAACAAGCGGCTCGAAAAGGTTGACGGTCGGTTCCGTCTCAGGGCCCGTCACGGCGAAGAGCGCGGCGGAAACGAGCCCCTCGGGGCCCTGCGCCCGGCAGCAGTCGTTGCCGCCGTAGGGCGTACCGAAGCCCCGGCCGATCTGGTCGTCGGCGCACCGCTTCCAGCCGCCTCCCGTGAGGGGCGTGGGGTTGATGTGCACCCAATTCGTCCCGTCGGGAGCCATGGCCCCGAGGATGCCGTTGTAAAGGGATTTTTCCAGCTCGTCGGCGACCTTCGCGTCGTCCGTCAGTTCAAGGATGCGCATGCAGTAGTGGATCCACGTGGCGGTGACGCAGGTTTCCCCGAGGCCGTAACTGCCGGGCCGGGTCTGGCGCAATGCTCCGTCGTACCAGTATTCGCCGCAGATGTCTTTCGCGCCGCCCACTCCCGTGACGAAGATCTCCCGGTCCCGGACCGCTTCATAGTACCGGATCAGCGTTTCCTGCCGGGCCGGATCGGGCTCCAGCAGAACCAGTTCCGCCATCCCCTGAAAACAGCTGGTCATCTCGTAGGCCTTGGCGCTCCCCAGCAACGCGGGCACGATCCCCGCCCGCAGGTCGTCGAAGATATTTCCCAAGCTGGAACAGCCCCGGCGGATGATGTACTCCGCAAAGGCCCGGTATCTTTCCTCTTTCGTAAGGCGCCACAAGGCGACGAAGGCTCCCAAGATGCTGGAGGCCGCAAGGCCGTTGTGCCAGCCGCAACTGAGAATGTCCGTCTTCCCCTCTTCGGGTCCGACTTGCGTCATCAGATGATCCGCGATGCGGCAACAGCACTCCAGCACCGCCGGATCGGCGTCGAGCATTTCGTAATAGCGCAACAGCGCCAGGAGCACGTATTTCCGCCCCCAGACGTCCCAGCCATTGAGCTGGAGCTCCGCCGGGTAGGAGCTGACGCACCCTTCCTCGGTCTGCGTGGCCATCACCTTTTCCGCCGTCGTGCGGAGCATCTTTTTCAGCTCCGCGTCTCCGGTGGCCCACGCCGCCGTCACCGCCGAGCGGGTGATTTTTCCCCAGAATTCACAGCGCCAGGCGTTGTCCTTTTCGTCCCGGTTCCGGAAGGGGCTTTCCAAGAGGGGATAGTCCGCCTGCTTCAGCCTTTTTTCCACCGTCAACCGGATCGCCCGGCCCAAGATCCCCTGCAATGTCGTCTGCCGCATGATGAAAGTTCCTTCTTTTTGGTTCTGGTATATTATACACCGGATTTCCCCCGCCGCATTGTAGATTTTTCCGCAAAAATGGTATTTTTCGGACTTTTTCCCGACATTCTGTCGAAAGGACTTGCAATCACGGTCCGGAACGGTTATAGTAGGCGCAAGAGGAGAGGGA
>JAFSYV010000146.1 GCA_017443585.1 Lentisphaeria bacterium
CCGTCCCGGTTGTCGGCGGAAATTTCCACCACATAGGTGACCACGTTCTGGGACATGGTGGCGTTGAGCCGGACCTTGAGGACCTTGCCCCGGAACCGGATCCCGGGGAAGGTGTCCACTGTGAAGATCACGGGCATCCCCGGTTTGATGTCGCCGATGTCGGCCTCGTTGACCGAAGCCCACACCTGCATTTTCTTCAGGTCCTTGGCGATGAGGAAGATGCTCGATGCGCTCATGTTGGAGACCACCGTCTGGCCCACGCTGACCCGGCGGTCGATGATGACCCCGTCCACGGGCGAGGTGATGACGCAGTAGTTCAGGTTCCGTTCCGCCTTGAGGAGCGCGGCTTCGGCGGCGGCCAGCTGGGAACGGGCCTGGGCCAGGGAGGCTTCGGAAACGCCGATGCGGGCCTGGGCCGAAAGGTGTTCGGCCTTCGCGGCATCGTAATCGCTCTGGCTCATGGCCCGTTTGGGGAAGAGGTCGCAGGCCCGTTTCCAGTTCTGCTGGGCCAGCAGCAGCGCCGCCTTGGTCACGGCGATGTTGGCTTCGGCGCTCTTGATGGCCGCTTCGGCCTGGAGCTTGGAGGCCTTGGCCTGCCGCACTTCGGCATCGTAGAGCACGTCGTCGATGTGGGCCAGCACGGACCCGGCCTTGATGCGGGAGCCGTAGTCCACAGGTTTCCCGTCGGCGTCGGTGCCGAATTTCATGATCTTGCCGTTGACCTGGGCGCCCACGTTGATCAGCTCCTCGGGTTCGATGGTCCCCGAAGCGCTGATGGTGCTTCGCAGGTTGCCCCGTGCCACCTTCTCGGTCTTGAAGGCGAGGGCCTGCTCGGGATCGTTGTAATGGCGGTAGAGTTTCAGGCCGCCCCAGGCCAGAAGGGCCAGCACGGCCAGAATTATCACTGCTCCTAAGACACGTTTCATTTTCACCTCTCGTGTTGTTGTTTGCCGGAATTATGACGCTCCAACGCAAATTAACGCAAAAAAACGGTTATTTATTGTTCGGCCGTCCCCCGTTCCTTCCGGAATTCCCTCCGGCGCGGAAGACGATGACCCGCACCGGGGAGGAAAGCTCCACCGAAGTCAGATTGAGTTTCGCCCGGACGAAATAACGCCGTTCGCCGCCGGGCGACACCACCAGACTTTCGGGAAAATCCAGCCGCGAACTCACGAACTGGGTCTCCCCGGCGGGGAGGGTCAGGGGATAGCGCCAGGCGGGCTGTTTCACCGGCTGGGAGACGTCGAGCCACATATCCGGCTCGGGCCCCCTGGTTCCGGGGAGCCAGATCTGGCACTGGACCTTGAGATTGTTGGGATCGAACTTGAACCACTCGGGGATCTTCACTTCCTTTTGCCCCTCGTTGCGGAGCAGGAAGACCAGTTCCGCGTACCGGCCCGCGGCGAACTCCCGGCTGCCCGTGCTCAGGTCCAGGGACAATTTGCAGTCCTTGATCTTGTCGTAGTGTTCACGGGGAGCATGGCCGAAGACGAACCGTTTTTTGGGTTCCGGTTTCTTCGCGGTGCAGCCGGCGCAGAGCAAGAGGGCGGAAAGCGTCAGAAGCCAGATGTGTTTTTTCATTTTTCCTTCGAGATCTCCTGAAGTTGTTTCATCAATTCCAGCCGCCGGGCAGGGTCGGTGCAGTTCCGGATCTCCGCGGCGACGGCGGCATACCTGCGGCGTCGGCTGAGGCGGAAAAGCTCCGCAACGGAATCCTGGAGGGCCCGGTCGGGGTCGGCGAATTGCGGCGGCGAAATAAGGAGTTTCCCCACCTCCGGGTCGGGGGAACTGTTCAGAAGTTCGTTGATCCCGGCGGCCGAATCGGCGACCGTCTCGCCGTTGAGGGCTCCCGAGACGAGGAGATCCAGCGCCTTCCACGCGGTGCTCGTCTCATCCACGGTCCCCGGCGGCAGGAGCCCGGCAATCTCGCGGGCGCACTCGTCGGAAGAGAGGGCCAGCCCCAGAAGGGTCAGCAGCGCGGATCTTTCGGGCGGCGCGGCAGGCGCGGGGGCGCGGTCGGGGGCGGGCGCCGGGGCCTTCTGCCCCGACCGCAGGTCGAAGGTCCGGCGCTCCCGGTTCCGCAGGCGGTGGACTTCGGCGTAGATGGCCTCTTCGCTCACCTCGAGGAGCCGGGCCCCTTCCTGAACATAGGTCTCGAACTCCACCTGATTGCGCACCAGCACGAAGAGCGAAGCGAGGAAAGCCGCCGCCTGCCCCTTGCCCACGGGGGTGGTCATATCGTAGAGGCCGGGGAGCATCCTGCCCAGCTGTTCCAGCCAGGGGACGCTTGAGTTGACGGCGGCGGCCACGGCTTCCGCGCCGCCGTGGGTGTAAAGTTCGTCCGGGTCCTTGCCCCCCGGAATGGAGATCATACGGATGGAAACCGAAAGGGGGAGCAATATCTCCGCCGCCCGCAGAAAGGCTTTCTGCCCCGCCCCGTCGGCGTCGAAGGCGAGGGAAACTTCGTCGGCGTAGCGTTTCACCAGCTTCGCCTGTTCGGGGGTGAAGGCGGTCCCCAGGGGGGCCACGGCGTTGGCGAAGCCCGCCCGGTGCATGGCGATGGTGTCCATCTGGCCTTCGCAGAGGATGATCTTCCGGTTGGCCGCCACGGCCTCCTTCGCCTGCGGCAGGGCGTAAAGCAGCATGCCTTTCTTGAAGACCGGCGTTTCCGGCGTGTTGACGTATTTGCGGCCGTCGGCGGGTTTGGGTTCCAGGCTCCGGGCGCTGAAGCCCACGCAGCGGCCGTATTCGTTTTCGATGGAAAAGGCGAGCCGGCCCGAAAAGCGTTCGTAGATCCGTCCCGATTCTTCGGCCCGGCCGCAGATCCCGGCGGTGATGAGCTCCTCTTCCGAAAATCCCAGACGGCGGCCGTATTCCAGACAGGCGTTCCGCGCTTCGGGGACGGCGCCGATACGGACTTTTTCCGCCGTTTCCCGGTCGATGCCCCGGCCCGCCAGATAGCGCGCCGCGGGGCAGCCCGGATTGTCCCGCAGGAAGCGGCAGAAAAAGACCGAGAATTCTTCGTTGACTTTGCAGAGCCGTTCCCGCTGGTCC
>JAFSYV010000147.1 GCA_017443585.1 Lentisphaeria bacterium
GCCCCGACGGCCGGTACATGGCGGTGATCCGCAGTCCCGACCATCAGGTGGATCTCTACATCATCGACCTGGCCACGGGGCAGCGGCGGCGGCTGACCCGGGACAAGGCCGTGGAGGCCTCCCCCTGCTGGAGCCCCGACGGGCGCTTCGTGGTCTACGTGAGCGATGAAAGCGGCCGGCCCCGGCTCATCCGCCACGACCTGCAGACCAACAAGCGCTACCGGCTGCCCACCATCGGCTCCGACGCCGTTACCCCCGACTGTTCCGGAAACGGGCAGGTGGCCTACGCGACAAGGGTGGGCGGCCGCTACACCATCGCCGTCTGCGACAGCGCGAAGAAGACCACCCAGCGCATCCTCGATCTGCCGGGTGACTGGGAGTCCCCCGGCTGGGCGGCGGACAACCGCCAGATCGTCTGCAAGCGCACATTGAACGGAAAACAGGAACTTTACGTCATCGACACCTGGAGCGGCAAGGCCCGGGTCCTGGCTTCGCCGGGGATCCCCGTTTCCATGCCGGGCTGGTCCCAGTGCGCGCCCAAGACGGGAGAAAAGTAAGATGTTCGACACCGCCTCGTACCTCGAAAGCTGCAACATGTTCGCCATCCGGCTGGGGCTGGATGCCACGAAGGATCTCTTCCGCCGGGCGGGGAACCCGGAAAAATATCTGAACTTCATCCACATCGCCGGAACCAACGGCAAGGGCTCCACCGCCGCCATGCTGGAGCACGCTTTCCGCAGTGCGGGACTCGTCACCGGGCTCTACACCTCGCCCCACCTCATCGACGTGCGGGAACGGTTCCGGGTCAACGGCCGGGCGGTCCCGAAGGAGATCTTCGACACTCTGGGCGAGGAGCTCTTCGGGGCGGCGCAGGGCGGAGAGTACTCCTACTTCGAATTTTCCACCGTCCTCGCGGCGCTGATCTTCTGCCGGGCCGGGGTGGACGTGGTGGTGTGGGAAACGGGCCTCGGGGGCCGACTCGACTCCACCAACGCCGTCCTGAGCTGCGCTTCGGTCATCACCAACATCGCCTACGACCACCAGAAACTGCTGGGCAATACCCTGGCCGAGATCGCCGCGGAAAAGGCGGGGATCCTGAAAAAGGGCGTTCCCCTCTTCTACAACCGCCTGCCCGACGAAGCGAAGACGGTCATCGAGGGCCGGGCCCGCGAACTGGGCATCGAGATCTTTCCCCCCGCGGGCCCCGTGCCGCCCTGCGAAGGGTACACTTTGTCGGAAACGGGCATGATGTGCCAGCACTTCACCTATGAGGGGAAACAATACACGCTCCCCCTGCCGGGCGCCATGCAGCGGGAAAATTTCCGCGCCGTCCACAGCATCCTCCGCTACTTCGGTCCCAGGTGGGGCTTCGATGCGGAAAAGGCTCTGGACTCCCTGAAGGAGAGCCGCTGGCCGGGCCGGTGTCAGCAGATCTCGGGCGATCTCATCATCGACGGCGGGCACAATCCCGACGGGGTGGGCGCCTTCACCGCCGCCCTCGAGGAGCTCTACCCCGGCGTGAAACACCAGGTGATTTACGCCGCCTTCCGCGACAAGGATTTCAAAAGCTGCGTGAAGATTCTCGGAAGGGTCGCGGAAAGATTCATCTTTCTGCCCGTCCCCGCGGCGGAGCGGCCGCCCGCTTCGGAAGAGGAGCTCACCGCTCTGGCGCAGGAGCTGAAGATCCCCTGCGTTTGCGTCCCCGATGCGGGAGCTGCCCTGAAGCTTGCCCGCGAGGCAAAAGCCCCCGGAAGTCCGGTGGTGGTTTCAGGATCACTCTACCTCATCGGCGACGTGCTCCGCCGGGAAGTGCCGCTCCGGCAGGTGCTGGACCTCTGAAAGGAAGCGCTCAGAGTTTGGCGGCAAACCACTCCAGCGCGAGACGCTGGACTTCGTCGTTATAGCAGTGGACCGTGTCCGGACGGGCGAAGGAGACGTTTTCCGGAACGCCCGCCCGTGCGTAGATCTTGCCGATCTTCGCGAAGGCCTCATCCACTCCCGCCGAGGGGAAAAGATTGTCCTTCGAACCCACGATGTAGAGGGCGTTGACGGGAAATCCGGAGCCCACGGCGTCGGGGAGATCCATACGGTTCCACACCCCCGGCAGACCGGCGAACACGCCGACAGCCCCCGTGAAGTTGTTCTCGAAAGTCCCCTGATTGGTGGTCATCCAGCCCACGGAAACCCCCGCTTTGAGCCGGGGTTCCAGAGCCAGCATCATGTCCGTGCGCCAGCCGCCGCCCGAAAGGCCCGTGACGCCCAGCCGGCCGCCGTCGATCTCCTTTCTGGTGAGCATGTAGTCGATACAGCCGCGGTCGTCGGCGAAGTTGACTCCGGCCCAGGTGGTCCCCGCCCAGCCCAGCTGAAGCAGGGCGTGCCGGAACCGTTCCCGCTTCTGCTCCTCACATGCGTTGTAGACGGCCGTTCCGGTGAAACTTTCCAGAAGCTCCTGCGGGTCGAAGTCCCGCTCCCGGGGAGCCCGTTCCCCGAAGTGGAAGGCGTCTATGCAGAAGACGGCGTACCCCGCCAGACAGAACCGTTCCGCGAGGGGGACGCCGCTGTAATACTCCTTCTGGAAGAGCCGGATATAGCCGCACTCCGAGCGGACCAGCCGGTCCTTGCCGAAATAGACCGGGCCGCCCCAGTCGTGCTGGAGCAGGATGCCCGGCAGGGGGCGGGAAAATCCCTTGGGCAGCAGCAGATACCCCTTGACCCGGAACCAGGGCGTCGTGTTGAATTCGACGGTTTCCTGCGTGTAGCTCCCGTAGTCCGTGACCTTCAGGACCTTCGGGTCGGGAACATACTCCGGCACGTCGCAGTGGAGCCCTGCTTTCAGACAGCTGCGGACGGCCTGCTGCCAGGCGGAGATGTCTTCCCACTTTTCCGCGGCCAGATCGCAGGAGCGACTCCGCCGGAGCTGAGAAAAACAATTTTCCATACGAAATCCTCCCCTTGCCCGTTCCGGATCATTTCGCGGCGAAAACGGTCATGTCAGCCCCGATGTCCCTGCCGTCGCTGCCCCGTTTCGCGGCGGGGGAGCCGGGGAGCAGGGAGAAGTCGCCCGTCTTGAAATCCCTGAGCTTCGGGTCGGCGAAAAGACCGTTCTTTTCGATCTTGAAGCGCCGACGGGTCTCCTCGATGGTCGTCATGGCGTCCTTGCGCAGGACCTGCCCCAGAGTGATGGTGCCGAGAACCCCGCCCATGCCGAAGATCTTCTGCTTCGGAGCAAGATCGGTGTGCCAGTAAAGATTCCAGTCGCAGACCAGTTTGCTTTTGGGATCGCCCACGGAGACCGCGGGGCTGATGTGGTTGGAAACCACGTCCACGAAGAGGTTGTTGGTGATGAAAAGCTCCGCCTTGGGGCCGCCCCCCAGATGGATGGCGTTCACGCCGCAGCCCCAGAAGGTGTTGTGGTCCACCTTCACGTACCCCGTGGACTCCATGATCCAGACGCCCTGAAATCCGTGGTCGAAGACGCAGTTGGCGATCTCCACGTCTTTCAGGTGCCGGCCGAAGAAGTGGTTGTTGCCCATGTTCCGCTTGCCCACGGCGAGGAAGCGGCAGTTTTTCAGTTTGAGCCCTTCCACGTGGGTGCAGATCACCCCTGAAACCGCGCTGGAGTAGCGCAGACCGGTGAAGTCCAGATTTTCGATGGTGAGACCCTTAACGCCTTCGGCCCGGATGATGTAGTCGAACATGAAGGCCGCACTGAGCTTAACCGTTCCCGGCCTGGCCGCCCTGATTGTGATGCCGTCGCGCCAGACGGTGAGCATTTCGTCATAAGTTCCGGGAGAAATGAGCACCGTGTCTCCCGGACGGGCCGCCTGAAGGGCGGCGGCAACGGTCTTGAAGGTTTTGCCGTTCCCCGCCTCCAGCACACGGGGCGTCCCCGGCACGCTCTTGACCGGAGTGAATTCCAGAGTCGTCTTCCAGGGCTTGTCCTCGTTGTGGCGGTAGAGCCGCAGTTCGGCTTTGGCCGGAACGCCGGGCTTGAGGGAACTCAGGCAGACGGCGTTGCCGCAGCTCAGGTATCTCCCGAAGGGAGCTCTGCCCACGAAGACCTGCCGGTCGTTCTGACGGACGATGACTTCGGCCCGGACGTAGTCCTCGGGGGTGGTCCACGAAATCAGCACTCTCGTGCCGCAGTCGAGGGGCATGACGGCGATATTTTCCACCTTGAGGGGGCCTTTGGTGTCCTTGACTTTCCGGCCGCCGATCCAAGTCCCCGCCGTGCCGTCGATGAGATTGGCGACCGGGAATTCGACCTTGCCCCCGCGACGTGCGCCCGCGACGAAACTCGGGAACGTTTCCCTGAAAGGCCACGCCTTCAACTGGGGCGCGTCGGCGAAGCCGTTGTGTTCCGAGATCACGTCGGAAGCCTTGACCGCGACCCTGTCGAGCAGATTTTCCCGGAAGACCATTCGGCCGGAACCTGCCGCTTCGAAGCCGAAGAGGCGGCTGTTGGCGAAAACCGTCTTTCCCTTTTCGGCCCTGACCTTCACGCCCTCCGCGAGGACTTCAGTAAAGGAAACGCTCGAATTTTTGAACTCGAAGCGGCAGTTCACGAAATCCATGCCGTCGATCTTCACGTTTTCGCAGTTGTCAAAGGTGAAAGAGGCGTTTTTCCACACCGCCTTGCCGCAGCTCTGATCGGAAAGGACGATGTCCTTCAGGTCCCGGAAGGTGAAAGTCCCGGTATAAGTTCCGGGCATGAAGTAGACCGTGTCGCCGCTCTTGAGGAGCGAGGGGAGCTTTTCCGCGCCGGCGGGAGCTTTCGGTTCCCGCCCCTCCCCGACGGCCTTGGGAGAAGCGAAGTAAACCGGCGCCGCGCCGGGGAACGCCCCGATGCCTTTGTAAGGCGAGGAGGGCAGCAGCCGGAAGTCGTATTTTTCCGGGTTGACGAAACCGGCCTTCTTCCGCCAGTCATGTGCGCCGTAGATATTGTCCTTGAGGGCGGGATGGTATTTTTCGCCCGTGGTGGGGGTGGTGAAGAAGAATTTTCCGGGGAAGACCGTGTTGTTGTCGATGGCCGCGGTGCTCCCCGGCACGGAGTAGAAGGTCACGCCGCCGCCGCCCATCACGTTGTTGAGCACGTTGGTGTGCTTGTGGATCCCCCCCTTGCAGCGCATGACGCCGCCCTGCCGGGATTTGTCGAAAAAGAGGATGGTGTTGCCGGTGAAGTCCACATATTCGGCATCGACGCCGCCGTAACGGGCCATGTTGTAGACGTTGCCGCTGGTGGCGGTGTAGTTGCCGTAGAAGGGCAGACAGTTGCTGTTGTCCAGCAGGAAATTGTTGCGGACCTTGATGTTTTTGATGTAGCTGCCCAGCTGGATCCCCGCGCCGGAGTTCCGGATGGCACGGCAGTTTTCGATGACGACGCCGTCCAGCACCCAGTTCAGCTGGAAGCC
>JAFSYV010000148.1 GCA_017443585.1 Lentisphaeria bacterium
CCCGCGCCACGGCGTCGTCGAAGCGGGCGCCGTCCACCAGGTCGTCGGCGGTGACCTTGTATTCGCACATGATCCGGCGGGACTCGCGGACGCCGAGGAGCGGCGCCGTGTCGATGAGCCAGGCGTTGGCGAAGCCGGGGAGGTTCTTCCGGCAGAAGCGGATCGTCCACTGGCACTGCTGGCGCTGTTCGATGAGCTGACGGGTCAGGTCGAAGCCGTCGACGCAGCGGCAGTTGCGGCTGTGGGCGTAGCAGATATAGTATTCGGCGTGTTTGGGATCCCGGCCGGGGACTTTGACCAGCCAGTTCACCCGCTTGTCGATCATGTAGGGATATTCCTTGTTGGCCACGGCCTTTTCGATGGCTTCGCGCCAGATGGTGGCAAGGGAGATGCCCTGCAGCGCTTCGGTGTCCACGTTGCCCACGTGCATGACGAGGCTGGACGCCTGGTTGTAGTTGTTGAGTTCGGGGCAGCCGCACTCATAGGGGACACCTGCGAAGACGGCCAGATCGCCGTCGCCGGAAGCGTCCACGGAACGCTTGGCCCGGATCGCCTGGAATCCGCTCTTGTTGAAGATCACCGCGCCGCAGGCGGTGTCGTTTTCGACGATGGCGTCCACCACGCTGGTGCCGTAGAGGATCTCGACGCCTTCCTTGAGGAGCATCTGTTCGAGGATGACCTTGGTCTTTTCCAGGTCGAGGAACCGGCCCACCACCGCGCCGCTGGCCTGGAGGGCGTGGAACAGTTCGAAGCCGATGCCTTCGATGTAGCTGAAGGTCAGGGCCACGTAGCCCATGGTCACCAGACCGCCCAGCGCGGACTGCTGTTCCACCACCAGCACCTTGGCACCGTTGCGGGCGGCGCACATGGCCGCGCCGAATCCGGCGTAGCCGCCGCCGGCGACCAGCACATCAACGTTGCGGACGACGGGGATTTCCTTGGCTCCCCAGGTGAATTTTTCCATTTCAGACATTTTCCTTTTCTCCTTTTGTTCGGGTTTGGGTGACGTATTCGAAACGACGGAGCGCCTGACGCAGGAGCTCCAGAAACTTGACTCTATCGTAGCGGGACCGGGGGACGCTGATCCCCGCGGCCACGGGCAGCCCGCCGTTGACCCGCGGGCAGCCGGAAGCGATGTAATACTCCGTCCTCTTGTGCGGGAGCACCTCGGCGTAGCCCTGTTTGCGGATCTTTTCCAGCTCTCCCAGAAGAGATTCCGAATCGCCGGAGCCTTCGGCCCAGTCCTCGGGGGAAGGGAGCCCGATGCGGTCGATGATCCGGAGCCGGAGCTCCGCGGGAGCTTCGGCCAGCAGGATCCTCCCCGTGGCGTTGCCGTAGAAACACTCCTCGTCGGGGGCCGTGGCGGTGAGCCGGGTGATCCGGAAGGAGCTGCACGAAAAGAGCCGCCGGTACTTGCCGTTGCGGAGCGTGGCGATGGTGATGTTTTCGCCGCAGGCGGTGTTGAGGTCGGTGGCGACGGACTCCGCCGTTTTCCGGAGCAGGACATTTTCCTCACGCAGTGCAGCGAGGTCGCTGAAGAGGGGACCCAGATGGTACTCCCCCACCGCGTCCCGGAGCAGCAGACCGTTTTCCAGCATGGAGCGGAGCTGCTGGCAGAGGGCGGATTTCTTGAAGCCTGTGACCAGGCAGAGGCTTTTCAAGGTGCAGTGCTCCTGCGCCGCCACCAGCTTCAAGATCGTCACGGTTTTGTCGATGACCTGTCCCATGAAAAGGGCTTCTCCTTTCGTCACGGGATAATATAAGGCCCCGAAAAATCCTTTGCCAGCCGAAAAGGGAAGTTTTTGACAAAAAAGTCGAAAAATTCAATATAATTAAACTATTGCTTGGGGCAAGGCCCATGCGCTCTGATTGCAGACCGGCGTGGCCGGCGATTGGCCGATTGGCCGGATAGGCCGGGGTGAGTAAGCGCACAGAGCCCCGGCGGTGGCGTTCGCCGCAAGTTGCCGGGCGCGCTCACGCTGAAAAGAGAGGCTTCTCCATCGGCACAGCATTCCCGGTATTCATAGTATTCTCAGTACTCATGGTGCCAGTCCGGGCAGCCGGAAGATCCGTTTTGCGTTTTCGGCGAAAAAGAGGCCGTGGGCCCGTTCGGGGACCACGCGTTTCATCAAGGCGATATAGGCGGGGAGATTGACGAGGGGCCAGTCGGAACCGTACATGATCTTGCCGTCGTCCGAAAGGTAGTCCAGCCACATGGCGATGTGCTTCCAGTAGCTTTCGTAGCGCGTGTAGAGCTCGCCGGGGTCGAAGCGCCCCACCGCCAGACCGGAAAGATCCAGAAAGGCGTTCGGGTTCTTGGCGGCCACTTCGACGGCGTCGGTGATCCAGGGGTTGCCGCAGTGGGCCAGCACGAAGCGGGTGCCTGGGAAATCCACCGCCACCTCGTCCACCCCGAGGGGGTGGGCGTATTTGACCTTGCCCCGATTTCCCGCCGTGTCCCCCGTGTGGAAGACCACGGCCTTGCCCGCGGCCCCCGCCAGCTCGTAGAAGGGGCGGAATTTCGGGTCCGAAGGATAGCTGTAGTCGTAGCCGGGATAGATCTTCAGCCCCACGCAGCGGGGATCGGCGAGGGCCTTTTCCGCCTGCGCAAGTTCTTCCCCTCCGTTATCGGGCGTCAGACCCTCGCTCCGGACTCCGTAACAGTAGAAAAGCGTTGGGGAAGCG
This sequence comes from Lentisphaeria bacterium, assembly GCA_017443585.1. Lineage (GTDB taxonomy): Bacteria > Verrucomicrobiota > Lentisphaeria > Victivallales > Victivallaceae > UBA1784. Next base: position 2,686 of record JAFSYV010000148.1, read on the forward strand.
GGAAGGTGGGGCGCGCCTTCACCCCCCATGACGATTCCCCGGACAATGCCGCACTCCCGGAAGACCTTCGCCTGATGTTCCGCGGTGTTTTCGTGGCCGGCTTCCGCCGCCGCGCGCTCCATGTGTTCATGAGCGGCGAAGTGCAGGTGTGCGTCGATTATGGTATCCATCGTTTTTCGAGTCCTCATAAGTGCTTTCGCGTATAAGATACCGCAAAGACAGGCGTTTTGCAACCCCGGAAGGGAAGGGGGCGGGGAAAAAAGGCAAAAAAGAGTCCCGTCGGTTGAAAAAGGGACCTTCCACGGTTATATTATGGGGGAGACGGCGAGGCCGTCCCGCATGTCGAAAAAGGTTTCTCACCGGAAAGGTTTTTTGTTTGCCATGAAACGTGTGCTTTCGGTCCAGGACATCTCCTGTCTGGGCAAGTGCTCCCTCACGGTGGCGCTGCCGATCATTTCCGCCGCCGGGCTGGAAGGGGCCATTCTGCCCACCGCCGTGCTGTCGGTCCACACCTGGTTCAAGTCCTTCACCTTCCACGACCTGACGGGTGAGATCGAACCCATCATGTCCAACTGGCAGGAAAACGGCTTCGATTTCGACGGCATTTCCACCGGATATCTGGGCTCCTTCCGCCAGATGGAGCTGGTGGAGGAGCTTTTCCGCCGCTTCGACCACCCCGGCATGTTGAAGGTGGTGGATCCCGTCATCGGCGACAACGGGAAATTCTACGTGGGCTTCGACCCGAAATTCGCCAAGCGCATGGCGGGGCTCTGCGGCCACGCGGACGTCATCGTCCCCAACATGACCGAGGCCGCCTTTCTGCTGGACCGGCCCTGCCGGAATGGGCGGATCTGCGAGGAGAAGTACGTGCGGGAGTTGCTCGCGCGCCTCGCCGATCTGGGCTGCCCCAGGGTGGTCGTCACGGGGGTGAGCTTCGAAAAAGGGAAATACGGCGCCGCCGCGTGGGACGCGGAAACGGAGGAGTTCTTCACCTGCTTCGGCGAGGAGCAGCCGGGGACCTTCCACGGCACGGGGGATATCTTTTCCGCCGTGCTCTTTTCCATGCTGGTCAAGGGGGACACCTTCCCCGCGGCCGTGCAGATGTCGGTGGATTTCACCGTGGAATCCATCAGGCAGACGCTCCGGAATCCGGACCACATCGCCTACGGCGTGGAGTTCGAACGGGCTCTGCCGCTGCTGTTCGAAACAAATGCTCGAGATTGAGTTCGCATACCCGAAGGAGATGAAAAAATGCTGATCGACGGTTCGCCCGTGCTCACGGGCTCTTTCACGGATCCCACGATGGTTCTCGCGGCGGAGGAACTCCGCGCCCTTTCGCTCAGACGCTTCGGTAGCGCCGGCACCTGGCAGGCGCATTTCGAGATCGACGGGAAACTCCCCTCTTTCGAGGTGCGCGCCGCGGGGAACACCCTCACGATCTCGGGGCCCACGCCGGTGGAGATCCTTTACGGCGTCTACGACTTCGCGGAAAAGTTCCTCGGCTACTTCTTCTTCGAGCCGGGCCGGGACATCCTCGAGGGCGAGGGGCCGGTGGAGCTTCCCTCCGGCTGTCTCATTCCCGCCCGCGAGGTCCCCTTCACGGTCCGGGGCTTCATCCAGGAGTACCCCTTCGACGACGATTCGCCCCAGCTGGCGGACTGGATGGCCAAGAACAAGCTCAACTTCCTCAACGTCTGGATGAAGTATTACGACGGACTGGATCACAAGGGCCGGGAAGCCTTCCGGATCCGGGGCATCGAGATCCAGAGCGGCCACCACAACTTCGACTACTGGATCCCGGCGAAGAAGTACTACAAGACCCATCCGGAGTACTTCGCCGAGATCAACGGCGTCCGCATCAAGCCCGAGGCCGACGAGAACGCGCTGCTCCTGGGCAAGCAGCTCTGCACCACCAATCCCGGCGTCCGGGCCGAGATCGTCAAAAACATGGTCGCCTATATCGAAAGGAACCCCGAACTGCACTCCGTGGCGCTTCACCCCAACGACGGCTTCGGCTGGTGCGAATGCGGGGAGTGCTCCAAATTCTACGACAAGTCGAAAAAAGGGGATCTGTATTCCCTTTCCACCCATGTCTACATCGCCAACCGGATCTACCATGACATGGTCCGGGACGTGGCGGCGCAGCTCGGGAAGGTCCGGCCCGATCTGACGTTGTATTTCGGCGCCTACATCAACTACTGCCGGCCCTCGCCGGGCCTCAAACTCACTCCCAATCTCACGGCGCTGTTCGCCCCCTACTGGCGGTGCATCAACCACCGGATCGACGAGGAGTGCCCCATCAACTCCCACTATGCCGACGACATCCGGGCGTGGTGCGAATGCAAGGCGGGGGGCAAGGTGGTGATTTACGAATACTACATGGGGGTCAACTTCTATCTCTCGCTGCCCCAGATCTTCCACCGGACGATTTTCAAGGAGTGCGCCTTCTACCGCTCCATCGGCGTGGACGGCATCGCCACCCAGTTCCACCCGCCGCACTGGAGCGTCTACGGCATCAACTTCGTCGCCATGGCCAAGGCGCTCCGGGGCGAGAAGGAGGAGGAGGCCGTGCCGTGGATGATGCAGAGACTTTTCGGCGCCGACGCCGCCGAGGGGGAGGCTTTTTACGCTCATCTGCGCTCCATCTGCACCTCGGCGGGGCCCTGCCATGTGCCTTATCCCTACGCCCTCTTCAGCCGGACGGAGCTCGCCCCCTACGCTCAGGCGGTGAAGCTGGCCGAAGCCCTGCTCGCCAAGTCGCCCCGTTCCCGGTTCCGCCGGGAGCTGCGGATCTGGGCGGAGTATCTCTACCGCTACAAGGCGCTCTTCGACGCCTATCACGCCGGGTGCGCCGGGATCCCCGAGGTGGATCAGCTGCTTGCCTGGGTCCACTCCCACCGGGACACCCGGGTCTTCGTCCACAGCCGCTTCGACCCCTACTTCGAGGCGTGGCGGACGGCCATCCGGCAGGGGAAGGAGTATCTCCACTTCAATCTGGACTGGGAAGACGACTACATCCGCCAGCACCGGAAGCTTTTGAACGGCAAGTAAATAGAAATAGAAATGGAACCCATCAAGGCACGGAACGACGCCCCCGTCATGATCCGGGAGTTCGGGGGGGATCTGGTCCCCTTCGATCCCGACGAACTGCAGGCGCGGCTCATCAGCTGTTTTCTCGCTTCGGGCCTGCGGGA
>JAFSYV010000149.1 GCA_017443585.1 Lentisphaeria bacterium
CAGAGGCCGAGGGCGTCGAAGAGGGCCGCGGCCAGTTCGGTCTTGGGACGGAGCGTGAAAGGGATCGTCTCGCCGTTCCGGCCCAGCAGGACGCAGGCGTTGGTGCTTTTGGCGAAGCCGTCGGAGATCTTGTTGGCCACGATCCAGTCCAGATTCTTCCGGCGGAGCTTTTCCCCGGCGTTGGCGATCAGGTCTTCGGATTCGGCGGCGAATCCCACCAGAAGCTGATCGGCTTTCTTCATGCCGCCCAGACTTTGCAGGATGTCCTCGGTGCGTTCGAATTCCAGCACCAGATTCCCCTCGCCTTTCTTCATCTTCCGCTCGAAGACCCGGACCGGGCGGTAGTCCGCCACGGCGGCGCACATAATGCACGCCCCGCAGCCGGGGAAACGGCTTTTGAGGGCTTCGGCCATCTCCGCCGCGGTGACCACGCCGATGCGTTCCACCCCTTCGGGGACGGGGAGGGCCGTCGGACCGGAAACGAGGGTCACTTCGTGGCCCCGGCGGGCCCCTTCGGCGGCCAGGGCGTAACCCATCCGGCCGCTGGAAGCGTTGCTGACGAACCGGACCGGGTCGATGAACTCCCGGGTCGGCCCGGCGCTGACGAGAAGCTTCATGAAGCGGAACTTACTTGCGGCCGCCGCCGAAAATGCGGAGCAGGAAGAGGAAGAGGTTGATGAAGTCCAGATAGAGCTCCAGCGCCCCCATGACGGCGTACTTTTTGGCATCCGCCGCCGAAAAGGCATCTTCCCCCGCCGCGATGGCCAGCAGTTTGATCTTCTGAACGTCCCACGCGGTGAGGCCCACGAAGATCAGCACGCCGATCCAGCTGATGATGAGGTCCGCGGTGCCGTTGTACCAGATCATGTTGACGATCGAGGCGATGATGAGCCCGATGAGCCCCATGGAGCAGAGACCGCCGATGCCGGAGAGATCCCGTTTGGTGGTGTAGCCGATGAGCCCCATGGCCCCGAAGGTGCCGCTGGCGGCGAAGAAGGCTTTGGCGAGAACGCCCACTTCGTAAGCCATGAAGATCCACGACAGCGTCACGCCGTTGAGCAGCGCGAAGACGATGAAAAGGACCGCCGCCGTGGCCGGATTCATCTTGCGCAGTCCGGCGGAAAGGGCGATGACCAGCACGATCTCGGCGATGGCGAGGAAAAGATAGGCTCCCCGGTATCTGAACACGAGGTCCGGGCACTGCGTTCCCAGAAACCACGAAATGCCGCCGGAAACGGCAAGGCCGGCGAACATCCAGCCGAAGACCCGGTTGATGAAGCTGTTCTGAGCCACGCCGCCGCGGACGAACACGGCCTCTTCCGCTCCGGCGCTTTCCCCCGTACGGGTGTACTTGTCATCCTGATACATGATCTACTCCTCTCCTTGATTTGGTGGTGTCGTTCAAAGTTTCGGGAAGGTCTTGGGCGCGCCGCCGGCGCCGGGCAGGGCCGATTTGACCTCGGGCGTCTCAATGTTGCTCTTCCTGGCCGGGGCGGGGGCGGGCGCGATGGGTTCCTCGACGATCTCGAAATCCCCGGTCAGTTCCGCCTGTTTGAGTTCGATGAGTTCGTTGGAAAGCCGGTTCCCCCGGCGGATCTCCCCCAGCACCTCCGAGAGAGTCCCCTGAAGCTGTTTCAGCTGGGCGTTGATGGCCAGCTGCTGGGCGTCCAGATCGGCGGCCAGACTCTTCATTCTGGCGTAGAAGCGGGAAAGCTGCCCCACGAGGACCAGCAGGATGATGCATATCATCAGCGCGACGAACCAGAACGACATCGATGATATTTCTTGTCCGAACATTTCAAAATCCCTTTCCTTGACAAATTTGCGGCGGACCGGGGTCCCCCGGTCCCGAGCTGTTCATTTGAAAATATAGCATAAAACGGGCAAAAGTCAAGTCTCATACGGCAGGCGGAGAGGTGTTTCCTGCCGAAATGCCCCGCAAACGGCCGGAAAGGGAGCACTCCGGGAAAAAGAAATTCCCGATGTTTTTTCGTTTCGAACGGGAAAACGGGTTGACTTTTCCGCATTTGGTGCTATATTTTCCAACGGAAAAACGGGGAAGACCCGCACCGGCCGAAGTCCGGTTATTTTGCGATTTTCATGGGACGACAAGGGTCTCCGCGGCAGAAAGGGTGTCGCGGCAAACGGACGCGACGGCGGACCGTGCCGGTCAGATTCTGAGGAAAACATATCGATGGTATCCGAGCCGGAAAGCAAATTGCCCGAAAAGAGAGTCCGGATAGGGGGTATCTGGCGCATTCTCATGCTGGTCCTCGCGGACGGACTGTGCGTCTTTTCCTGCGCCTGGTGTGTGCTGCGGGCATACAAGGCCGCCGGGCTGGGGCACTACGAGATGAGTCAGTACCTGAAGCTGCTGCCCTTCTGCGGTGTGCTGATCATCTGCAACGCCCTTTTCCGCTGCTACCAGGGGAGCATCCTCTACCCCGGCGCGGGACTGAACAAGATCGAGGAGATCAGACGGCTGGCGGGTTCCGCGGCCATCACCTTCCTGCTGCTGCTGGGGACCCTCACCTACGCCCACCAGGCCCAGACCTACTCCCGGTTCTGTCTTTTCGTCAGCGTGTGTCTCATCTGCGTGGTGCTGCCCATCGTGCGGGCTCTTCTGCGCCACTTGCTGAAATGGATCGACGTGGGCCAGACGGACATCCTCATCGCCGGGACCAACCGCAACGGGGCCCGGGTGGCCCTCGAATTCCAGAGCGACTCCTATTACGGGTTCCGCGTGGTGGGTTTTCTCGACGAGCAGCCCGTCAAACCGGGGACCACCGTTTCGAACGTCCCCGTTCTGGGCACCCTGGACGATGCGGAACGCGTCGCGAAACAGCTGAAGGTGGAATATCTGGTCTGCTGTCTTTCCGTCTCGGAGTTTTCCCGGTGCTACCAGAATTTTTCCCAGTATTTCAAACACATCACCTTCGTCCCGGCGGGGCAGATTTTCCCCATCTCGTGGCTGACACCGATCTCCATCGGCGTCTACAGCGGGTTCGAGATTCGGAACAAGCTGCTCCAGCCGATCCCCCGGCTGCTGAAGAGCTTCGTCGAACTTATCCTGGCTCTGGCGGCGATCATCGTCCTTCTGCCCGTATTCCTCGTGCTGGCGGCGGTGATCAAGTTCACCTCGCCGGGGCCCGTCTTCTACGGTTCGATCCGGCTGGGACTGGGCGGAAAGAAGATCACCGTGTGGAAGTTCCGCTCCATGTACGAGGATGCCGACAAGCGGCTCGAGGATCTCTTTGCACGGCGACCGGAACTCAAGGCCGAGTGGATCCGGACCCGCAAGCTGAAGGAGGATCCCCGGATCACCCCCGTGGGCCATTTCCTGCGCAAGACCTCGCTGGATGAACTTCCCCAGTTCTGGAACGTGCTCACCGGGTCCATGTCCCTCATCGGCCCCCGGCCCATCGTGGACGATGAGGTGCGTTACTACGGCGGCTACTACGAAATGCGCAAGCGGGTCAAGCCCGGCATCACGGGGCTGTGGCAGATCTCCGGCCGTAGCGACGCCGATTATCCCTCCCGCGTGAGGCTCGACGCCTATTATATCATGAACTGGTCCATCTGGATGGACTACTATATTTTCTTCAAGACCGTCTACACGGTCCTCATGTGCAAAGGGGCCAGGTGACCCCCGAGCATGAACTTCTCTTCCGCGCCGCGGAAAACGACCACAGGAGCACTGCCATGAAAGCCGTCATCATCGGAAAAGACCGGAAACTCCAACTTGCCTGCGTTCCCTCCCCGGAACCAAGACCGGACCAAGTCCTCATCGACATCCGCGCAGCGGGGGTCAACCGGGCCGACCTGCTTCAGGTGGATGGGAAGTATCCTCCGCCTCCCGGCTGGCCCGACTGGCCGGGACTGGAGTGCGCCGGCGTCGTGGCCGAAGCCCCAGCGGGAAGCCGGTTCCGCAAGGGCGACAAAGTGTGCGCTCTGCTGGGCGGCGGCGGCTACGCCGAACAGGTCGCCGTGCCCGAAATGCTGGTCATGCCGCTTCCGGAGAACTGCTCCTTCGCGGAAGGGGCGGCCCTGCCCGAAGTTTTCGCCACGGCCTACCTCAACCTTACCGAAGTCGGCCGTCTCCGCGCCGGGGAGACCCTGTTCATGCAGGCCGGCGCCAGCGGTCTCGGACTGGCCGTGATCCAGCTGGCCAAACAGCTGGGCGCCAAGGTGGTGACGACTGTCGGCAGCGAGGCCAAGGCCGAAGCCGTCCGGGCGGCGGGGGCCGATGTGGTCATCGACCGCAAGCGGGAAAACGTTCCCGAAGCCCTGAAGCGCTGCAAGCCCGATGTGGCCATCGACTGCGTCGGCGGTCCTCTGCTGGAGTCCTGCCTCGAAGCCATGAACCGGGGCGGCCGCTGGATCATCATCGCCACGCTGGGCGGGCCGGAAGTCAGCGTTTCCCTGCGGACCTTCATGCAGCTCCACGTCTCCCTCATCGGCAGCACCCTGAGAAGCCGGACCAACGAACAGAAGGGGGAGATCCTGCGTCAGCTCGAGGGCCGGGTGTGGCCGCTCATCGCAGCCGGGAAGGTCCGTCCTTCGATCCACCAAGTCCTCCCGCTGGAAGAGGCCGAAACGGCCCACGCGATCCTGCGGGAGCAGGCCAACATCGGCAAGGTCATCCTCACCCTGCCCGAAGGCAACTGTTGAAGTTCCCCCCGCTCGTTCGAGGCGGGAAGGGAGGATGGAGCTCCCTCAGATAGCCACGGGAGCGGCTCTCTTGGCCGCGGGGGGGAACTTGAACTCCATGGTTTTGGAGCGCAGTGTCATTTCCTGAAAATCATACCGGCGCAGGTTCCGGGGCGCGTATTCGATGACGAACCGGTCGCCGGGCCGGAGTTTTTCCTCCGGGATCCAGCAGCTGACGGTGAGGAACGTCCCTTCCCCCGGAAGCAGCGTGACGATGCGGAACGATTCCCGCGGCAGGATCAGGGGGAAGGGGGCCTTTTCCTCCCGGAACTTCATGCTGACCAGGCGGTGGCTCAGCTTGAGGACGAAAAGATTGCTTTCCGGCTCGGGCTGGAAGGCGATCGAATTGAATCCCGTGGCCAGCTTCACCGTGTTGACGCCCGTGTTTCTGAGGATGAACGAGGCGGAGTACCCCAGTTCCGTGACCCGCTCCGCGGGAGCGCCGGGGGCCGTCGGCTTCGTCCGCACCCGGCGGCCCAGCAGTTTCAGCTCCGGAGTCAGCAGGGCCACTTCACCCGCGGAAAGAACGAAAGCCCCGGTCAGGGCCAGAAACAAAAACAGGAATCTCATTTTTTCCCTCCTTTTTCGAAAATATCGGCCAACGCCGCCAGATCCGCTCCCGCGAGACGGAGATTGGCCGCCGTGTTTTCCATGGCCTCGGCCAGAGAGATGGCCCCGGGCGAGATGGAAAAGACGCCCGAAAAAACCTTTTCGAGGGCCGGGATATCTCCCCTCACCGCTCCGGAAACCAGCACGGCGGGCACGTGTGCTTCGGCCGCACGGGCGGCCACGACGGCGCAGAGTTTGCCGCAGAGGGTCTGTTCGTCGGAACAGCCTTCCCCCGTGATGACCAGAGCGGCCCCCGGCAAAGCTCCGGGCAGACCGGAACTGTCGATGACCAGTTCCGCTCCGGAACCGATCTCCGCCCCGAGCACCGTGCGGAGCATGAAGCCCGTGCCCCCCGCCGCTCCCCCGCCGGGGAGGCCGGGATCGCCGCCGCAGAGTTCCGCCCAGGCCCGCAGGCCGTTTTCCAGCATGGGGACCGTTTGCGGCGTCGCCCCCTTCTGGGGCCCGAAGACGGCGGCGGCTCCGGCAGGTCCCGTCAGGGGATTGGTCACGTCGCAGGCCACCCGGATCCGGCAGGCCTTCAGCCGGGGATCCAGCCCGGAAAAGTCCGCACGGGCGATGGTCTCCAGATCGCCGCCGCCCGCGCCGGGGGCAAGTTCCCTCCCCTCGCGGTCGAAGAAACGCGCGCCCAGAGCCTGCAGCATCCCCGCCCCGCCGTCCACCGTGGCGGAGCCGCCGATGCCCAGGAGGATGGTGCGGCATCCCCGGTCCAGCAGATGCTTCATCACCTCCCCCGTTCCGTAGGTGGTGGTCCTGAAGGGATCAAGCTCCTCCTTTTTCAGGAGTTCGATGCCCGAGGCGGCGGCAAGCTCCATGATCCCCGTTTCGCCGTCCCCCGCCAGACCGCAGTTGCAGACGACCGGCCGCATGAGGGGGTCGCGGGCGACCAGTTCGAGAAAGCGCCCTCCCGTGGAACGGACCAGCGCCTCGCAGGTCCCCTCCCCGCCGTCGGCCAGGGGGAAAAGGAGGATTTCGTCCTGCGGGCGGCGCGAGGCCCATCCGTCGCGCAGGGCGGCGCACACCGCCGGGGAGCGCAGAGCGCCCTTGAAGGAATCGGGAGCGATGACGATCTTCATGTTTTCACGCCTTGTTTTTTTATTTCCCGTTAATTTAGCACGGCGTGGGAGCGATTTCAAGAGCGTCATTTGAAAAAAACGGGAAACGGGTGTATATTATGTGAAATCACTACGTTAAAACAGGAGATGCCAGAGAATGTACAATGCTTCCGACCTCAAGAAGGGCCTCAAGATCGAGATCGACGGCGCGCCGTGGATTATCACCGAATTCGAATTCTGCAAGCCGGGCAAAGGGACCGCTCTCTACCGCTGCAAGATGAAGAACATGATTACCGGAGCCGGCATGGAAAAGACCTACCGTCCCACCGACAAGATCGACAAGCCCGACCTCGAAGAACGGGAAATGATCTACGGCTACTACGACGGTCACCACTACGTCTTCAGCGATCCCAACACCTACGAGGAGTTCCCCGTTTCCGAGGAGACTCTGGGCGACAGCAGGTACTTCCTCATCGAAGAAGCCACCTGCAATTTCGTGCTCTTCAACGGCGAGCCCATCGAGATCACGCTGCCCACCTTCATCGAGAAGGAGATCACCGAGACCGAGCCCGGCGCCCGCGGCGACACCGCCACCAACGTGATGAAGCCCGCCAAGATCGACAACGGCTTCGAGATCCAGGTGCCCCTCTTCATCAATCAGGGGGACGTGATCCGCATCGACACCCGCACGGGGACCTACGCGGAGCGGGTCAGCAAAGCCTGAGCCGATGGAAAAGAAACTTCTGCTTGCGCACCGTTCGGAATTTTTCCGCGCCGTGCGCAATTTTTTTTATGACGCGGGCTTCATCGAGGTGGAGACCCCGGTGAAGATTCACGCCCCCGCGCCCGAGGAGTACATCGAATCGGTGCGGAGCGAGGGGGATTTTCTGCGCACTTCGCCGGAACTGGCCATGAAGGTGCTCCTTTCGGAAGGGTGCGAAAGGATCTTCCAGATCGGCAGCTGCTTCCGGGCCAATGAGATGGGCCAGAAACACCTGGAGGAGTTCACCATGCTGGAGTTCTACGCCGCGGGGTGGAACTACCGGGAACTTGCGGAATTCACCGCCGCCATGCTCGAAAGCGCCTCCGGAAACGATCCCCTCTTCGCGGATTTCGAATTCGTCACCGTGGACGAGGCGTACCGCCGTTACGCGGGCGTGTCGGCCTTCGACGCCGACCGGGACGACACCTTCGACGAACTGATGGTGACGAAAATCGAGCCCGAACTGGGCCGGGACAAGCTCACCTTTCTCACGGACTATCCCGCCAGCCGGGCTTCGCTGGCCCGGCTTTCCGCCGCGAATCCCGCCGTGGCCGAAAGATGGGAACTTTACCGGAACGGCCTGGAACTCGGCAACGCCTTCGGCGAGCTGACCGACCCGGCGGAACAGCGGAAACGCTTCGCCGCCGCCAACGCCTTCAGGGCGGCCCACGGCATGCACCCCTATCCGGAGCCGACGGCCTTTTACCGGGCGCTGGACCGGGGACTGCCCCAAAGTTCCGGTTGCGCCATCGGCATGGACCGGCTGCTCATGCTCCTTTGCGGCGCGGAAGATATCCGGCAGGTCCGGGCGTAGCCGCCCCCCTTTCCCGTCCGGGAGATCCTCGCGGGAAAGAAAAAATCAGACGCGCCAGATCTCTTCCGCCGCCCGGTGCCCGGCGCTGCGGCCGCTGCCGCCTTCCCGAAGCAGATCGGTCATGCGCTTCATGCCGTCGACGGCGGCCTGACGTTTGTCGCCGCCGGGCAGGATGGATTCCAGCGCGGGAAGCAGATTGCAGGCCTTGAACCCGAACTGCAGGAACTCCGGAAAAACCGGGGTCCCGGTGATGATGTTCGGCATGGCGATGAATCCCCGGAAGGGGCGGAAGTACGGCCAGATGAGCAGGTAATTCAGCGTCCCGAACCGGTAGCCCGCCACGAGGGGAAGCCCCATCACGGCGCTTTCCACCGTGACCGTGCCGCAGACGGCGATGCCCGTGCCGGCCAGCTGCTGGCAGACGTTGGTGTCCCCCACCGAAACGACGATATCCGGCAGACCCGGCTGTTTGAGGCGGAATTGCCGGATCGTTTCCCGGCACTGGGCGGCGATTTTTTCCCTGGGCGCGGAAAGGCGGAACTTGAGTTCGGGGTGCCGGCGGTGAAGCTCCAGCGCCGTTTCGAGGATATGGGAGAACATCCGGCTGATCTCTCCCTTGCGGCTGCCCGGCAGCAGCAGCACCAGATCGGGATCCCGGCGGATCGACGGATCCTTCTTCGACTCGAGGATGTCGATGAGGGGGTGCCCCGTGAAGACCGTCCGGAGCCTCCGGGCCCCGAAGTACTCCACCTCGAAGGGGAAGATCACCAGCACCTTGGCGCAGATCTTCCTCAGTATGGGGATCCGCCACTTTCCCCAGATCCACAGGTGGGGCGCGATGTACCAGACCACCCGGATCCCGGAAAAGTACATGGCCAGGCCGAAGAGGAGGTTGAATCCGGGATAGTCGATGAGGACCACCGTGTCGGGCCGCTCCCGCCGGGCCGCTTTCACCAGGTGGAAATAGATGGCGATGAACTTGAAGAGCAGCTTCAGCACTTCGATGATGCCCATGACCCCCAGTTCGGTGGAGTCCACCTTGACGGGGATCCCGGCGGCCATCATGGCCTTGCCGCCCATGCCGGAAAGCTCCAGCTCCTCGCCCTGCTCCGCAGCCAGGCGGCGCAGGGCGTCGGCCAGCCGGGCCCCGTACATGTCACCGGAACTTTCTCCGGCCAGGATCCAGATCCTTCTCACTTGAGGCCGCAGCCCTTGCGGTGGATCCGGAACGCCCGGGAAATGAGTTCGTAGTCCGCTTCGTTCATTTCACCGTAACGCACCGGCATGAAGAAGCGGTACTGACGGATCAGCTTGCCGTTGTAGACGGTGGGGATCCCCAGCTTCATCTGCTCGGCGAGAAGTTCGGTCGGACGGTCCTTGACGCAGAACTCGAACTGGCCGTCGGTGTCGATGAGGGTATGGGGCATGGTGACGCCGTAGACTTCGGCCCGGTGCTTCATGGCCCGCAGGGGCGAAAGCCGGCTGTGGTACATGTCCGCGAGCCGCACCATGTCGCTGGTATCCGCCAGATAGGGATTGGCGACGAAGGTGCTGACGCAGACCTCCTTCTTGGTCTTCTTGGCCTCGTCGTAGAGGACGTCGAGAAAGCGTTTCTGCAGTTCCAGCCCCCAGAGGCCGTCGTGGTTCTTCAGTCCCGGCCCCACGGGGAGCCCCAGAAGTCCGTCCATTTTCACGCCGTCGGCGTTGAGCCCGTCGGGCCCGTCCGAGAAGTAACGGCGGATCATTTCGCGGAACCTTGTTTCGTATTTGGGATTGGTGATGTCGCAGCAGACCACCTTGCCGTCACGGGTGACGGCTTCATCCGCGGGGACATTGTCGTTGTTCCACGCCGCGGTCCAGAGGAAGACCCGGATCCCGCGCTCGTGGCATCTCTCGATCCAGCCCCGCATGTCGGGGAATTTTTCCGTGTCCGGATCGGCATCGTTGAGGTTGAGCTGCCACTTGTCGTCCAGGATCAGGATCCCCGGTTTGCAGTCGTGGTCGATGAGGGCCCCCAGCCACTCCTCCACCAGCTCTTCGGTGCAGAATTCCCTGGCCGGCGGCCGGTTGCAGTTGATGTAGTTGCTCCGGTCCATCATGGAGGCGGCGCACTGGTCGTGCCAGGTGCAGTAGATGGGGCTGCGCCACCAGTTCTGGATCCGCCGCCGATGGGGCTTCGGCAGGGCGCCCCGGCGGTAGCACTGTTCCAGATAGGCGGGCAGGATCCCGTCGAAGCTGTCGCAGAAGCAGAAGATCAGACTGGGCGTCCGCCAGGCGCCGGAAACCTCTTTCTTGCCGAAGTACTCCAGGGCGAAGCCGCCCCCCTTGCTCTGGTCGCCGCCGTAGAGGGTCGCGGGCATCAGCGCCTTGGGGTTCCAGCGGAAGTCGTCCCAGGTGTTTTCGCCGGGGAGCGCCGCGGCTCCCGCCACCAGATAGCGGCGTTCGGTCCGGTCCCGCAGGGCCACGCAGGGGCAGCAGCTGGCCAGCGCCTGGCCGCCCACGGCCCCGGAAAGGTCGTCGCCGTTGGAAATGGAGAAGCTGTCCACCGGGTGGTAGAAGATCTTGCCGTAGAAATTCGGAGCGGTGTTCACCACTTCGTCGCACTCTCCGGCAAAGCCGTATTCCACGCCGCCGACGCAGGTCCGGCAGAAGCGCACATCCTCCACCGCGCCGTTCCCTTCCACCTCGAAATAGAGTTCCAGGGAGTCTTCGCGGCAGATGAGGAAGGTCCGTTTTTCCCGCCACAGGATGGATTTTTCACTGCGGCTGAAGGTCACGCTCCCGTCGGGGTTTTCCTTGCCCTGCCATTTGCCGAAGGCGGCCCCTTCGTCGCATTTTTTGACGCCGTTGACGCTTCCGCCGGGGAAGAACCAGTACTCCTGATCGGATTTCCTCAGACTGAGCCGGGCCGCTTCCACATCCTCGTAAAGGTCGAGTTTGTAATTTCCGGCTCCGATATGGAAGATCGAATCCGATGTCTTGCCAAATTTCATCTCTTCACCTCGCAGTTGATTGTTTGTCTACTGTCATACTCGGGCACACCGCCGGCGCAGGGCGCAGTCGGCCAGCACCAGCGCCGTCATGGCCTCCACCACCGGAACGACCCGGGGAACGATGCAGACATCGTGGCGGCCTTTGATGGCAAATTCGTGGAGTTGCCCGTCGACGCCGGGCATCATCTGGGGCCGGGGGATGGAAGGGGTGGGCTTCACCGCCGCCTGAAAGCGGATCTCCGTTCCGTCCGAAATGCCGCCCCGGATCCCCCCCGCGGCATCGGGAGAAGCGTTGTTGACGGACCCGGCGAGACGCGCCGCTTCGAAGCCCGCCCCCACCGCGAAAGCCTTGACGGCGCCGATGGAAAGGATGGCGTGAGCGAGCAGCGCATCCAGCTTGTCGAAGACCGGTTCCCCCCAGCCCGCGGGGACGCCCGAAACATGGCACTCCACCACGCCGCCGCAGCTGTCCTGCTCCCGGCGGCACGATTCCATGCGCTCCAGCATCTTGGCGGCGCTCCGGCTGTCGGGGACGCGCAAGGGATTTTCCGCCATTTCGCCGAAGTCGCATTTTTCGATCCCGACCCCGCCGATCTCGACGGGGAACGCCCTTACGGCCAGTTCCGGGACGAGTTTTTTGAGGAGCATTTTGGCGAAGGCCCCCGCGGCCACCCGGCAGGCGGTCTCCCGCCCCGAGGAGCGGCCGCCGCCCCGGTAGTCCCGGAATCCGTACTTGGCGTGAAAGCCCCAGTCCGCATGGCCGGGCCGGAAAAGATCCTTGAGTTCCGAATAGTCCGACGAATGGTGGTCGGCGTTCCTGATGAGCACGGCGATGGGGGTCCCGGTGCTCCGGTTCTCGAAGACGCCCGAGAGGATCTCCGCATGGTCGGCTTCGTTTCTGGCGGTGGAGCCGGGCGTTCCTCCGCCGGGCCGCCGCCGGTCCAGTTCCGCCTGAAGGAAGGAGGCGTCGATCTCCACCCCCGCGGGCATCCCGTCGATCACCGCGCCGATGGCCGGGCCGTGGGACTCGCCGAAAGTGGTCACCTTGAAGATCTTGCCGAAACTGTTGTCGCTCATTGCCCTATGATTCCTTTTTCCTGAAGCAGCCGCCGCAAATGCCGCACATTTTCCGCCGCCGGACCGGGCCCCGGCACGAAGCGCACGTCGCAGAGCCGGGCGAAAAGGGCCCGCCGCGCCCGGTTCCGTTCGCCGAATTCCTTCCGGGGATCCGGCGAATCCGCAAGAAAGGGGGGCAGCCCCCGGCGCAGGACGCGCCGGAAAGCGGTCTCCTCGTCCGTGTCGCACCAGATCAGCGTCCCCAGCTCCCGGACCAGGGCCGCGTTCTCCTCCTTTTCCAGCGCGCCGCCCCCCAGGGAGATGACCTGCGGCGACTCCCCGGAAAGGGTTTTCAGGATCTCCGTTTCCCGGAGCCTGAAGGCCGCTTCGCCCGCCTCCCGGAAGAAGGTCCGCACCGGGACGCCGAGGGCCTGCTCCAGCAGTTCATCGGTATCGCGGAAGGGGACGCCCAGAAGCACCGCCAGGCCCCGGCCCAGAGTGCTTTTGCCGCAGTGCTTGATGCCGCATAGGATCAGTGCGCTCCCCATCGAGCCCCCCTTCAGCGCCGAGACCGGAAGATCAAAGGATCGAATCCGGGCGGACGATCTGGGTCCCGATGCCCGTATCGGTGAAAATTTCGAGGAGCAGCGAATGACGCCTGCGGCCGTCGATCATATGGACCTTGTTGATGCCGGAGTTCAGCGCCGACACGCAGCTGGCGATCTTGGGCAGCATGCCGCCGGAAATGATCCCCTTGGAAATGAGGCCTTCGATCTCGTCGGTCCGGATCGTTTCGATGACCGAACTTTCATCTTCCCGGTCGGCGAGGATCCCCGGCACGTCGCTCATGAAGACCAACTTGCGCGCGTGGATGGCTTCGGCGATCTTGCACCCCGCCACGTCGGCGTTGATGTTGTAGACCTGCCCGTCCAGCCCCATGCCCAGGGGCGTGAGGATGGGCGTGAACCCCTTGGCCAGCGCGTCCATGATGGCGGCCACGTCCACCCCGGCCACCTCGCCCACGAAGCCCACATCCTCCTGCTTCCCGGTGACGGGATCGGTGGACATGGTCCTTCTGGCCTTGAGCACCTGTTTGCCGCTGACGCCGCAGACGGGCCCGCCGAACTCCTTGCCCAGTTCCACCAGATGGGCGTTGACCTTGTGGAGCACTTCATCCACCACGCCGATGGTCTTTTCGCAGGTGTAGCGCAGTCCGTTGACGAACTTGACCGGGATCCCCTGCCGCTTGAGTTCCGCCGAAATGGCCTTGCCGCCCCCGTGGACCACCACAGGCCGGATCCCGATGGCTTCGAGCATGACGATGTCGCGCATGGTGTTCCGGACCAGTTCCTCGTCTTCCATGGCGCTGCCGCCGAACTTCACCACCATGACGGAGCTGCGGAATTTCTGGATATAGGGGAGTGCTTCGACCAGCACATCGGCCTTGTCGGTGACTTGCATTGCGGGGTCCTCCTTTGATTGGACAAGTGTTCCTCTCTATAAGATAGCACCGGAACGGCCCCTTGTCAACCTCCCGGAACGAAAGGGCGGGGGATTTTCCTCACGGAGTGGTGGAGGCCACGTTCTTCCCGCGGGTGTCGCGGAGACGGCAGGCGCTGATGAGCGTGCCGAAACTGAGCAGGAAAAAGAGGCCGAAAACCGCCAGATAGGAGTTGTTGGTGTAGACCAGCGTGTTCCCGACCCGCTCCGGGACGAAGAAGTCCAGCAGCAACCCCGTGGCGTTCCCCAGCAGCGCCACGGCCAGATAGGCGATGCCGTTGCTCAAACTGACGACGGTCCCCATGGTCTCGGGGGTGTTGGTGTCCTTCATGGTGGGGACGACGATGGTCCCCTGATTGGCGAACCAGGCCACGGCGCAGAGCAGCACCGGAATGAAGGGATTGTTCCGCCAGTCGCACAGGAGCGAAAGGAGGATGAAGCCGTAGGAAAAGAGGGCCACGCCGCCCGAGATCACCAGAAAGATCTTGCGCCGGTTGCCGCACCACCGGCTGATGAGGGCCATGCAGAAGGCGCTGACCGAGGCGAGGACGCCGAAGACGGTCATGGTCCAGGCGGCCCCCGTGACCGACATCTTGCAGAAGTCTTCGAGGAACTTCTTGCCTATGACCGTGTGGATGCAGTAATAGGTGCCGAAACTGCATGCCGAGTAGAGGAAGATGCTCCGGTTGTGTCTCTTTTTCAGGAGCTCACCGAAGATCCGGAACGAGAAGGGGGCGTGGGTGACCGGGGGCAGACGCACGGCGTGACGGGAAAGCAGAAAGAGCAGATAGCTCGCCACGGTGGCTCCGGCGATGACCGCCATGGCGGTCCGCCACGACAGGGCCTTGACCATGTAGACAAGAGGCGCGGTCCCCACGATGCCTCCGGCGTAGCCCCACAGCAGGAAGAATCCCAGCAAAACGGGGAAATTCTTCGGGAACCGGAAGGCCAGGATCTTGACCAGACTTAAGTAGATGGCGCTGGCCCCCATCCCCACCAGCAGGCGGCTGAAGTAGAGCATGGGGAGCGCGGTGCAGAAGGGGAAGAGCACCGACCCGAGACAGAAGAGGAGCGCTCCGAAGGTGATGACCCGTTCGCCGCCGTAGCGGTCGTCCAGAAGTCCCACGACCAGCTGGCCCGCGGCGTAGACGTACATGAACATGGAGCCCAGAGCCGTGATGTACTTCGCCCCGGCGTTCAGGTCGTGCTGGAGTTCGTCGAAGATGGAACCGGGGATCGCCACCCGCTGCAGATTGGCGAAAAAGTAGATTACCACCCCCATGGTGAGCATGAAGTAGACCTTCAGATGGGTGGATCGTTTCGACATGATCTACAGCCCCAGGATCATTTTGACGGCGGCGACCACCACCAGCACCATGACGATGTTTTCGAAGAGCTTCTGGGGCAGACGCTTGAAGAGCACGATGCCGAGAAATCCCCCGGCGACGAGAAGCGGGATCATCCACAGATCGGCGAGGAGCACTTCACGGGTGATGCGCCCCTGATACCAGAACATGGGCACCTTGATCCAGTTGACGATGAGGAAGAGCCAGGCCCCGCTGCCCATGTACTGCTCCTTGGGGAGCTTCATGGAAAGGAGGTAGATGGCGGAAACGGGCCCCGCCGCGTTGGCCAGCATGGTGGTGCTGCCCATGAGGGAGCCGTAAAAAGCCGAGGGGATGATGCCGGAGGGGATCTTTTCCGGATCCAGGCGCTTGCGGATGAAATTCAGGATCAGCAGTCCGATGACGATCCAGCCGATGAGGAGTTTCATGGCGGCGTTGTTTTCCGGAGGGATGTACCCCAGGATCCACCAGCCGATGCCGAGACCCAGCAGCGACCAGGGGAGCAGACGCAGGATGATCCGCCAGTCGGCGCTGCGCCTGAAGTAGATGACGGCCATGATGTCGGCCCAGGCCAGCATCAGGAGCTGCATGCCCGTCGAGAGCCTCGAATCGAAGGTGTCCGCCAGCAGCACCACGGGAAGGATGCCGATCCCCGGCAAGGCGGTCTTGTTGACGCCGATGAGCAGCGCGCACACGCACAATATGACGATCTGGTAAGTGGAGAACTGAGAAATGACTTCGAGCATTTTTCACACCGGAACTTCAAGAAAAAGCGGCGGGACGCACCCGGTCGATGCCGGGAGCCCCGCCGCAGGGGAAGAGTTCGATCTCAAAGGGACCTGCCGGTGAGCATCCGGAATGCTTCCAGATACTTTCCGGTGGTCTTCCGCACCACTTCGGCGGGAAGTTCGGGGCCGGGGGCCTGCTTGTTCCAGTCCAGCGTTTCCAGATAGTCCCGGACGAACTGCTTGTCCAGACTCACGGGGCTGCCCCCCACCTTGTAATCCGACGCCCGCCAGAAACGGCTGGAATCGGGGGTGAGCACCTCGTCCACCAGGGTAACCTTGCCGTCGATGATGCCGAATTCGAACTTGGTGTCGGCGACGATGATCCCCCTGGAAGCCGCATAGTCGCGAGCCGTCGAGTAGACTTTGTGGGAAAGATCCCGGATCGCGGTCGCA
>JAFSYV010000150.1 GCA_017443585.1 Lentisphaeria bacterium
AGTGCCAGTATTTCTTGGCGGAGTTGGCGTCGCGGCCGATGTTGCCGATGAGTTCGCTGTAGACGCGGCAGGCGGTGTCGAAACCGAAGCTGGCCTCGATCCACTCGTTCTTCAGGTCGCCGTCGATGGTCTTGGGACAGCCGATGACCTGGATCGGGATGCCGTTGGCCTTGAAGTACTCGGCCAGCACGCAGGCGTTGGTGTTGGAGTCGTCGCCGCCGATGATGACCAGCGCGGAAATGCCCCGCTCCTCGCAGCTCTTGCACGCGGCCTGGAACTGTTCGGGGGTCTCCAGCTTGGTCCGGCCGGAACCGATGATATCGAAGCCGCCGGTGTTCCGGTAGGCGTCGATGATGTCGGATGTCAGCTCCATGGCCTCGTCCTTGACCAGTCCGTCGGGCCCTTTGAGGAAGCCGAAGAGGCGGCAGGCTTTGTTCAAGGATTTGATGCCGTCGAAGAGACCGGCGATGACGTTATGTCCGCCGGGGGCCTGACCGCCGGAAAGGATGACGCCCACGTTGATGGCGGGGAGCGTTGCGCCGCTCCCCGCGGCGAAGGTGAGCACGGGACTGCCGAACGTATTGGGGAAGAGGGCCTTGATCCGGTCCACGTCACCGGCGGCGGTGGTGGGTTCCCCGGCGGTGACGGAAACATTGGCACCCTTGCGCAGCGCGGGGGGAAGTTTGGGGGCGTAAGCGGCCCGGGCCTTCTGGAGAGGAGAAATGACGTTCATGTTGCTGCCTTTCTGTTTAAGGTTGAAATTGTCATGCTCTATAAAATAGCACCGGAACGCCGATTTATCAAGCGTTCCGGGTGCTTTTTACCGAATTTCCTGCCGGGGGGATGACCCTGCGGCCCGGCCGGTCCCGGCGGCTTCACCGGAAGGGGCTGCCATTCCTCCGGACGCCTGTCCGAAAGGGCCCTTGCGGAGTCAGAAGGAAACGTCCACTTCGCCGGAGATCTCGGTGGGGGGATCCATGAGCCGCAGGCCGGGGGTTTCCTCCCACTTTTCTTCCCATTTGAAAAGAAGCGGGTCGGTGGGGGCGCCCCAGGGGTTCAGGTCCACGATCATGATCCGTTCGTAGCCGGAGGTGAAGTAGACGTCCATGACCAGGGGCTCCTTGGGCAGCCGCCACGAAATGGCGTTGACGAAAAGCTGGCATCTGTCCCAGAGATTTTCCTTGATCCCCTCGAGCCTGCGGAAGTGGCGGATCAGGTGGTACTGGCTCATGCCCTGCAGCTTGCCGTCGGTGATGAAGAGCCGGAACTCCCGCGCGGCGGTCATGTTCCGGAAGGGACGGACGCACAGGGACGTGACCTGCCCCGCGGCGGCCGCGGCGCGGACCTTTTCGCTGGCCCGGAGAAATTTCCACGCGCTTTCCGGCGAATGGACCGACCCGGCTTTCAGCCGGAACCGTTCCGTGTCCGTGGGGGCGCAGCTGTCCACGCAGACGAAGCAGCTGCCCAGGATTTCGGACATGGGCTGGCGCAGCTCCTCGATGACCTGGGACGAAACCTGTTCTTCCTCATCCAGATCGTCGAAGGCTCCCTGCTTCAGCAGTTCCACGGCCGCCGGGCTCAGGGGAACGAAAGCGGTGATGAAGGTATGGGCCGAAAGCTGGGTGTACCAGTTGGGCAGAAGCCAGAAGGGGGAATCAGTGTTCATTGTCGTGCTCCTCATTTTCGACGGGATCGTGTTCCATCCGGGCCATGACGGCCATCCAGTAGACCAGCAATCCCAGCATGAATACGGTTTCGAAACTCAAGAAAGGCAGTTCGAGCGCCGGAAAACAGGAGGCCACGGCCATGGGCGGGAACGAGGCGTAAATGCCGCACTTCCACATTTCCCCCGGCGTCAGGGTGCGCAGCTTTCCCGCCGGGCCGTTGAGCAGCCGGTACATGAGCATGAAGATCCCGGTGTAGA